>JBJOQB010000158.1:0-17367 GCA_046050125.1 Pseudomonadota bacterium | reverse complement strand
TAAATTATTATGGTTTAGCTATATGTTTAATTCCATTTTTATAAAATTGCTTTATTTAAGATGGCTTTTTGATATTGAATAAATCTGCTAAATAATTTCATATTATATTTAATTTCTAGATACAAGCCTTAAAATACAATAAATTTTTGAACATAACAACGATGACATAAAATATGAAATTGGCTATAATACTAGGATTGAGCAATTTATTAAATGAGGCAATTATGCATACACCTACCGAATTACTATACACCGCAAGTCATGAATGGATAAAAAAACAAGAAGATGGTTCGCTATTAGTTGGTATCACTGAACATGCCCAAGATGCTTTAGGCGATATCATATTTTTAGAATTACCAACCATTGGTAAAAAAGTTTCTGCTGGCGATGCTTGTTGTGTTATTGAGTCTGTAAAGGCAGCATCAGATATTTATTCTCCTGTAAGCGGGAGTGTAACTGCAGTTAATGATGCTTTAGTTAGTACTACTGATTTAGTAAATAAAGAGCCTTACGCTTCTTGGTTATTCACATTACAAGCAGATAATTTAAGCGATTTAGATAATTTACTCAGTGCTGAACAATACTTAGCATCAATAGGAGCTTAAGCATGCAAAAAGGTTTTGTAGATAGACATATTGGTATTAATTCAACTGATGAAACAATAATGCTAAATGTTTTAGATTATGAAAGTTTAGATAAGTTAATTAATACGGCAATGCCAGGGAATATCCGACGTGTTAAACCAATGCCATTAAAGAAAGCTTTGAGTGAAGAGCAGGCATTAGCAAAAATTAAACATATTGCTACACAAAATAAAGTCTATAAAACCTATATAGGGCAAGGCTATTACTATAGCCATACGCCAAAAGTTATATTGCGTAATATTTTTGAAAACCCAGCTTGGTATACTGCATACACACCATATCAACCTGAAATTTCACAAGGTCGTTTAGAGGCTTTGTTAAACTTTCAACAAATGGTAATTGATTTAACAGGCATGCCAATTGCAAATGCTTCAATGTTAGATGAAGCAACTGCTGCTGCAGAAGCAATGACATTAGTACAAAGAGCTAATCCATCAAATACAAGTACTGTGTTTTTTATAGATGAACATGTACTCCCACAAACCATAGAAGTAGTTAAAACCCGAGCAAAACCATTGGGTATTGACGTAATTGTTGGCAATTATTTAGAAGCTAATCAGCATAATCCATTTGCAGTGTTATTACAGTATCCAAATGTAATTGGCGATGTAATTGATTACAAAGAATATGTAAATAGTTTACACGCACAAAATTGCAAAGTAATTGTAGCAACAGATTTGTTAGCTTGTTGTTTATTAACTCCAGCAGGTGAATGGGGTGCTGATGTAGTAGTTGGTAATAGTCAGCGTTTTGGAGTTCCAATTGGTTTTGGTGGGCCTCATGCTGCATTTTTAGCGACAAAAGATGAATATAAACGCTCAATGCCAGGGCGATTAGTTGGTGTTAGTATTGATAGTAATGGCGATAAAGCTTATCGTCTTGCATTACAAACAAGAGAACAACATATTAGACGTGAAAAAGCTACATCAAATATATGTACTGCTCAAGCATTGCTAGCAATTATGGCTAGTATGTACGCATGTTATCATGGTGCTTTAGGATTACAAAGTATTGCTACTAATGTTTTTGCAAATACTACTATTTTACGTAAAAACCTAGAAAAACTAGGATTTGAAAGTGTAAACTTACATCACTTTGATACATTAACAGTAAAAGTTGATGATGCTTCTAAAATTCATGCTTTAGCTGATATTCAACAAATTAATTTCAGACAAATTGATAACCATCATGTGGGTATTACATTAGATGAAACTACAACTAACCATGATATATTACAAATCGTTAGTATTTTTGGTGTAGTTGAGGAACATACATTAGAGGAAATTTCTGCACCTATTAGCATTACTCAGCAAAATTTATCGCAATATTTACCAAATAGCTTACTACGTAAAACACCATTCTTACAACAAGATGTATTCAATAAATATCATACAGAACATGAAATGTTAAGATATTTACGTTATCTTGCAGATAAGGATTTAGCACTTGACCGTACCATGATTCCGCTTGGTTCTTGTACTATGAAATTAAATGCAACAAGTGAGATGATACCTGTAACATGGGCTGAATTTAGTAGCATTCACCCATTTGCACCAACTAGCCAAACTTTAGGTTATACAACATTAATTCATGAATTAGAAGACATGTTATGTGCAACTACAGGCTATGCAGGTGTTTCAATTCAGCCAAATGCTGGCTCACAAGGCGAGTATGCAGGGTTATTGATTATTCAAAAATATCATGAATCGAGAAATGAAGGACATAGAAACATTTGTTTAATTCCTTCATCAGCACATGGGACAAATCCAGCTTCAGCTCAAATGGTTGGCATGAAAGTAGTTGTAGTAAAATGTGATGATAATGGTAATATTGATATCACTGATTTAGAAGCAAAAGCTCAAGAACATAGCAAAAATTTAGCTGCAATTATGGTTACATATCCTTCAACACATGGCGTATTTGAAGAAGGAATTACTACAGTAGCTAAAATTATACATGAGCATGGTGGTCAGGTTTACATCGATGGTGCAAATATGAATGCATTAGTTGGTACAGCTTCCCCAGGGCATTTTGGTGGAGATGTATCGCATTTAAATTTACACAAAACTTTCTGTATTCCACATGGTGGCGGTGGGCCAGGTGTTGGACCTGTTGCAGTTGCACAGCATTTAGTAGAATTTTTACCGAATCATAATTCTAGCAACTATATTAGAAGTAATAACGGTATTAGTGCAGTGAGTGCTGCTCCTTATGGTTCTGCGTCGATATTGCCAATTTCGTGGATGTACATTGCGATGATGGGAAATGATGGATTAACTCATGCTACTAAAACTGCAATTTTATCCGCAAATTATATTGCAAAAATGTTGGGTAGTTATTATCCAGTATTGTATACAGGTAAATCAGGTTTAGTTGCTCATGAATGCATTTTAGATATTCGCCCATTACAAAAAGCTACAGGAATTAGCAATGAAGATGTAGCGAAAAGATTAATTGATTTTGGTTTTCATGCACCTACTATGAGTTTTCCTGTCGCAGGTACATTAATGATAGAGCCTACAGAATCAGAAAGCAAAGAAGAATTAGATAGATTTATTGATGCTATGCGTACCATTTACTTTGAAATTAAAAATGTTGAAGAAGGTAAATGGGATAAAAATGATAATCCATTAAAAAATGCTCCACACACAGCTAAATCATTGTTATGCGGAGAGTGGAAGCATGGTTATACTCAAGAAGTAGCAGCATATCCAAGCCCTTATCTATACAGACAAAAATACTGGTCGCCAGTTGGTCGTGTAGATAATGTATATGGGGATAAAAATCTATGTACCTGTATACCTACATCAGAGTATAGCTAATTCTCTATTTTCTGTCATCGTTGTTGTACTTAAAAATCCTCCTAGCTGTACTATTTGTACTATCTTCGTTGGATTTTTTGCCTACGCCTAGATGACAAAAAATATAAAACCAGCTATATGCATAGATAAAGCATAGTGATTTTTGCCACAAAATTATTAAAAACTATAAACTATATGAAACCAAATAAGTATATCAATATAGCAAACTTAATAACGTTATGCCGTATATTTTGTTTGCCATTTATGGTAGTAATCTATGAAATACCATCAGTAAACATAGTTACTAAATCATTGGTTTTGTCTATATTATTTGTTGTATTGGCTGCTACAGATTGGCTTGATGGTTATATTGCAAGACGTTTCAACATGCAATCTGCTTTTGGTGCATTTCTTGACCCTGTAGCAGATAAAATAATGGTTATTGTTTGCCTGTTAATTTTATTAGATATTGGTTTAATACATTATTGGGTAGCTCTAATTATTATTTTACGTGAATTGATTATTTCTGCTTTGCGTGAGTGGATGGCACAAATTGGTTCACATACCAAAGTGTCAGTTCGCTACATTGGAAAACTCAAAACAACAGCTCAAATGATAGCAATACCTATGTTGTTATTTTCTCCTGCCGTTTATCATTATTTAAATATATATCATAATACATGGAGTTTAATTGCGAATGCCAGCATGTATATTGCCGTTGTGTTGACGATATGGTCAATGATGGTTTATCTAAAAGATGCTTTGAAAAACTAGATAATTCAAATAATTTATAGCTGATATTTTTATTTGGGGATATTTGGTTTTATCCATTTTGTAGATAATTCTTTATCTCTTATAATTTTATTCTCTCTGTTTAGCTGGCATAATGCACCTGATACAGCTTCTGCCGTTAATTTTGATTTCTGTACAATTTCTTTTGCTGATAATGCTGTAGAAGATTTTTTTATAATATCCAGTACTATTTTTTGATTATTTGCATAATTTATAGATTGAATTTGGGTATTATTTTTTTCTAATTCTTTGTTAGCCTCCACTTCTATTTTATTAGTGTGAGTTTCCACTAAATTTTTATTATCTTTATTCTTATTTATTTCTTCCAGTGCCTTTTTTGCTTCTTTTAAATTACCATTATTTGTATTTGTTGCTGAATTGTTTTTAGAATTAGCCTTGTTTGAATTATTATTTATTATAATATTTGGTTTATTTTGATTATCAATAATATTTATAAATGGATTACTATATTTGATATTTAGCTTTTTTATTTGATATTGAAATGCATTCCATAATTCTTTATCCTTAGAAAATAATATGATTTCAATATTATTTATTTCATTCTTATTTATTGTAGATAATAACTTTGATACATTTGCAATTATACAAAAATCTGCTTGATTATCTCCAGTTGGATAATCATTAATATAGTAAAAATATTCATCTTTGACATTTGTACTACGCTTTGAATTATGCGTAAATAAAAATACTTTATCTGATATATTAATTATTTGCTCGCTGATTTTATCAAGCCCTATATTTTCTACATCAATATAATAAATCTTCAATATGAGCCTCAATGGTTAATATATGCATGGTTTTATTATATATTCATATATTTAAAATGCTGGTTAAAAGCGTAATTATGTTGTCTATATGCCATATATTACTTGCTTTTGCGACTATAATTTTATATTTATTAGGATTTAATGTTTAATATTGATATACTACAAATATACACCTCGTATTCAAAATAATTTATAAAAAAGGGGGAAATATGACAAGAAAAGTTGTTCCAAGTTTAAGAAGTATTATTGACTTAGAAAAAGCAACCGCAAAAAAAGCTAGGGCATCATGGCAAATGTTTACCATTATGGCAGAGTTTATTGAGGCAACAGAATATTTATCTGAAATTCGCCCAGCAATTTCAATATATGGTTCGGCACGTTTAAAACCAGGTACACAATACTATGACCAAACAATAGAAATTTCTAGATTATTCTCTGATGCTGGTTTTGCTGTGATTTCAGGTGGTGGACCAGGCATTATGGAAGCTGCAAATAAAGGAGCTCATGCAGGGCATTCAGCAAGCGTTGGTTTAAATATCGAGCTACCATTTGAACAAAGCGGTAATCAATACCAAGATATTTCAATGCGATTTAGACACTTCTTTGCACGTAAAGTAGCTTTTGTAAAAAATTCAGATGCATTTTTAGTTATGCCTGGTGGATTTGGTACATTAGATGAATTATCTGAAGTTTTAACCTTAATTCAAACACATAAATCACGTAAAGTGCCTATAGTTTTAATTGGTAAAGAATTTTGGCATGGTTTATTAGAATGGTTTACAAATGTAATGTTACCAATGGGTGTAATCTCCCCAGAAGATATGGATTTAATGTATATAACAGATGATTCACAAGATACTTTGGATTATATTATTAACTACTATAAAGAGCATAAAACAGAAACAAATAAACCAAGTGAAGATGGTATGTTCTATTTATAATATTTAGATACATATTTTATAAATATACTAAAAAGGAGCTAAAATTAAGCTCCTTTGCTTTTTATATTATTGATTTAAACGAATGCTACCAAACACACCATCTTGCTCATCACGAGGACCAGCTGTAAAGTAAAGTGCATTACTATCGCCTAAACTAGCACCATTACCAAATTGTAAACCCCAAATACCTTGATGGTAGATGTAGTTATTTGAGGAATCTCTTAAGAAATCTACAAATTTACGAGTTGTTGGGTGGTAAACTGAAATTAAACCTGTACCAAAGTTTGCTACTAGTAAATGTCCGCTATATTGTCCAAAATTACTTGGAGCAAAAGCAACACCCCATGGAGAGCTTAATCCTGTACTATCCCAAGTAGCAATCAATTTTCCATTATCATCAAATTCTGCAATTCTACCACTGCCACCACTTGATTCTTCCTCTTCCTCGCCTTCCTCCTCAACTTCGCCTGCTTCTTCCCCTGGTTCTATTTCGCCTGCTTTACAAATACCATTATTAATTGATGCTTGTGAACATTCTTTTGTTTCCGCATATGCAACTAATAAATGATGATTGCCATATTGGTCGATAATATTTTGAATATTAAACGGTGCATATTCTCCTATATCAACTTTACCATTTCCATTTAAATCAAAAGGAGTTTCAAATTTTACATCTAATTTTTTAAATGCACCATCATAAACATGAATTTCTGGGTCTAAACCAAAATTTGTAGCATATAATCGTGTAAATGATGTATTCATTGCTATACCAAAGTAGCTTGCACCAACATGTTTAATT
Organism: Pseudomonadota bacterium; assembly: GCA_046050125.1. Classification (GTDB taxonomy): domain Bacteria; phylum Pseudomonadota; class Gammaproteobacteria; order Burkholderiales; family Burkholderiaceae; genus JAHFQJ01. Next base: position 10,602 of record JBJOQB010000158.1, on the reverse strand, counting down.
ACAGGAACTGCCACTGTAGGCCAATCCATGCTTGTAGAGCCATCAATATTTGTAACTTTTCGCTCAGTCCACGCATGTATACTTCCATCATCAGATGCAAAAAAGAATTTAGTTGGAGCAATAATATCTGATTTACCTTCGATTGGTTGAGTGATTACAAATGAACTTCCGCCATTAAATACAGTTCCTGTACTTGTTGCCCCTTCATCTAAACCCATTGAAACATAAGGAAGAGAATCAACATGTAAATTATGTAAGTTAGAATCGCTACTATTCTTCACATCGCCAACATATTGAAATGATGCACTGCCAGCTGGTACCCAAAAATGCCCACCTAATCCAGCAGGTCGAATTGCAATACCCCATGCATTAGTTAAATTTGTATCTAAAATTTGTGGATTATATTCGGCTTTGTTTGCAACAAGAATAGTTGACTTATATGTAGATATTTTTGGTGCTGATGAGCTACTACCATTGTTTTGATTATCATTCCCACCACAAGCGGTTAGCAATAGTAAAGCTATTGAAGATGCTAAGTATAATTTGAATTTATTTAACATACTATATCTTATAAAATAAATAATTACAATTATAAATGATAATTATTTGCATTTCAATTATCATTTACTATATATATTACAAAATATAGTATATTATTTTTATAATTTTATTGACTATTTAGTAATCGAACATCAGGCAAATGAGACCAAAATCCATAAACATTCATGCCACAACCAAATAAATAAACATGTTTAGGTGCATGAAATACAAAGTAATCTGGCTGGATAATTTTATTATCATTATCTTTATTGCATAAAACAGCACTGGTTACGCTTTTTGCTCCCCATTCTTTGCAAGATTGTAGAATTAATTGCATAGTTTTACCATCATCTAATAATTCATCTAAAACTATGACATCACGACCAATTATGTTTATATTTGGAACAATTCTAAAGCTTGAGCCAGTTTGAGATTCTACAGAACTAACTTGTATAGTATCAAGTTGTGCATCGCAACTTAGATTTGATAATAAATGAGTAGTAAAAAATGCTCCATGTCCTAAAATATTCAAAAATAATGGGAATTTATCATGATAATTATCACTTATCATTTTTGCAGTATTTTTTATGGCATGATGTATTTCATCTGATGTTTTATATACAGATGCATATTTTAAGTAGCCTTGGGCTTGTTCTTGTAAAGTTAGAGTATCTTGCATATCTTATAAATGCTTTATTGAGTACATACTATAATATACTATAAATTAAAGATTTGCAGAACTATTAATTATAATTGATGATTTTTTGCAATAATGAATAATCGTGATAAAAAGTAATAATAATTATACTCTCAATTTAAGTATGGTTTCTTATATGCTATAATTTTTTAACAAAACTAATAACTAATGCAAATATAGTCGATTTATATTTATGAAAATATAAACACACCTGACTACATAGCGAAAGGTATATCCATGCAAGATAAAATTCAACATCACAGATTATTAATTTTAGGTTCTGGACCTGCTGGATATACAGCAGCAATTTATGCAGCACGTGCTAATTTGCAACCAACAATTATTACAGGATTGCTTCAAGGTGGGCAATTAATGACTACAACTGATGTAGAAAATTGGCCAGCTGATGCTCATGGAGTTCAAGGACCAGAACTAATGCAACGTTTTTTAGAGCATGCAGAAAAATTTAATACTAATATCATATTTGACCATATACACACTGCCCATCTTAAAGAAAAACCAATTCGTTTAGAAGGTGATAGCGGTACATATACATGCGATGCATTAATCATTTCAACAGGAGCATCAGCAAAATACTTGGGTTTGGAATCCGAGCAAAATTTCATGGGGCGTGGTGTTTCAGGTTGTGCTACTTGTGATGGATTTTTCTATAAAAATCAAGTTGTTTGCGTAATTGGTGGAGGTAATACTGCGGTTGAAGAAGCTTTATATTTATCAGGAATTTGCAAAGAAGTAATTGTAATTCATAGACGTGATAAATTCAAAGCAGAGCCAATTTTAATTGATAGATTAATGCAAAAAGCTAAAGATGGAAATATAACCATTAAATTTAATTCATCATTAAATGAAGTAGTTGGCGATGAAAAAGGCGTAACAGGTATAAAAATTAATACAGAAAATAGTATAGAGAATATTGAATTACATGGTGTATTTATTGCTATTGGACACGAACCTAACACATCATTGTTTACTGAGCAATTAAATATGAATAATGGCTACATTGTTACACATAGTGGTTTACATGGAAATGCAACAGCAACTAATATTGAAGGTGTTTTTGCTGCGGGTGATGTACAAGACCATATATACAGACAAGCAATTACAAGTGCTGCAAGTGGTTGTATGGCAGCTTTAGATGCACAAAGATATTTGGAAAGTAAAGAATAATAATTTATCATTTGAGAGTATTAAATACAGATTTACCGTGTAGACGGGAATCCAGCATATGTTTCTATATAGAAATATCTATAAATAATACTCTTAAAAATCTAAATACTATTTAAATCAATTCCTAAAGCATCAGCAATCCCTTTGCCATAGGCATGGTCGGCAGATAAACAATGCTTAATATGTTTAATTTGTATATCACGTGTTGCACCTCCTATTGAATCAGCTGTATTTCTAAATAAAGCTTGTTGTTGAGATGGTGTCATTAAACGGAATAAATTCCCTGCTTGCGAAAAGTAATCCTCATCTTCTCTATGATTCCAATGGTCAGCAGCACCTTCAATTGAAAGAGGTGGTTCAGAATAATTTGCTTGTTCTTGCCATTCGCCATAGCTGTTTGGTTCATAGCCAATTTTGCTACCATGATTACCATCAACACGCATTGCACCATCACGATGATAACTATGTACAGGACAACGAGGAGCATTTACAGGAATTAAATGATGATTCACACCTAAGCGATAACGTTGTGCATCGCCATATGAAAATAAACGCCCCTGTAGCATTTTATCAGGAGAAAATCCAATCCCTGGAACAATACTTGCAGGATTAAATGCTGACTGTTCAACTTCTGCAAAAAAGTTATCTGGATTACGATTTAATTCCATCACACCAACCTCAATCAATGGATAATCTTTATGTGGCCATACTTTGGTTAAATCAAATGGATTATATGCAACTTTTGAAGCATCAGCTTCAGGCATAATTTGTACTTTTAGCGTCCATTTAGGATAATCTGCATTTTCTATGCTTTCGTATAAATCTTTTTGATGGCTTTCACGGTCTTTACCAATTATTGCTTCAGCTTCAGCATTTGTTAAATTTTTAATCCCTTGTTGAGATTTAAAGTGAAATTTAACCCAAAATCTTTCATTATTTGCATTGATAAAGCTAAAAGTATGGCTACCAAAACCATGCATATGGCGATAAGTTGCAGGTATTCCTCTATCACTCATTACGATAGTAATTTGATGTAATGCTTCAGGTAGAGATGTCCAAAAATCCCAATTACTTTGAGCACTACGCATATTAGTTCTTGGGTCTCTTTTCACTGCATGATTTAAATCTGGAAATTTTAAAGGGTCTCTTAAGAAAAATACAGGAGTGTTATTCCCTACCAAATCCCAATTACCTTCTTCAGTGTAAAATTTTACGGCAAAACCACGTATATCACGTTCAGCATCAGCTGCACCACGCTCACCTGCTACAGTAGTAAAACGAGCAAATAAGTCTGTTTTTTTACCGACTTGTGAAAAGATTTTTGCACGAGTATATTTAGTAATATCATTTGTAACCGTAAATGTTCCATAAGCTGCACTACCTTTTGCATGCATACGACGCTCGGGGATTACTTCTCTATCAAAGTGTGCCATTTTTTCCAAAAACCATACATCTTGCAACAATGCAGGCCCTCGCTTACCAGCAGTCATGGTATTTTGATTGTGTGCAACAGGGCAACCAAAAGCGGTTGTAAGTTTTTTATTATTGTCTTCCATTATTTCATTTCTTTCTTAATTTTAAGTAATTAGATAGTTAAATAATTTGAATATAGTATATAAATATATCTATATTTCAAGTATTTTATTATAAACATAATCATTGATATGTATATGTTCTTATCTTATTTGTTGTTAATTTGCGTTAAAAATGCTTATTTAACTTTTTGAAACTTTTGATAACGTGTTTATAAAAATATTTTATATTAATCATTTATTTTTATATTAAAGCCATTTTCATAATAAGTATATTTATATAATTGTTATAATTTCATTTATGAAAATATTTTTATAGATAAATATATGTTACATAATCTAGGTTTAGTTTGGTTACGTCGTGATTTACGCTTAAATGATAATGCTGCACTATATCATGCACTGCACAATTGCAAAAAAGTTGTATGTGTATTTATATTTGATAGTAATATTTTATCTAAGTTAGATAAAGAGGATAGAAGGCTAACTTTTATTTATGAAAGTATTCAAGATATAAAAAATAGTCTTAATGAAATTACAACTGAAATTGATAAAAAATTATTGATATTACATGGTAATCCAACTGAAATTATTCCACAAATTGCACATGATTTAGCAATTGATGCTGTTTTTACAAATCATGACTATGAGCAGTATGCAATTAATCGAGATAATCAAATTCAGCAAAACTTATCGCAACATAATATTAGTTTTTATAGCTACAAAGACCAAGTAATTTCTGAAAAATTAGAAGTTTTATCTAAAACAAATAGTGTATATACTGTTTTTACTCCATATAAAAAAGCATGGTTACAAAATTTTGCTAATTATAATTTACCTAATTACGTAGTGGATAAACAATTGTTGCAAGATAAATTAAATGATGAATTATTAGATATGCATAATATAAATAGTAATTTAGTACATAGCTTAGAACAAATTGGATTTGTTCCTCAAAATTTGTTGATTAAAGCAGGCGAAAATCATGCACAAAATTACTTTAATGAATTTTTAGATAGAATTAACAACTATCATAATTTACGAGATTTTCCGAGCGTAAAAGGCGTTAGCTATCTTTCTACTCATTTACGTTTTGGCACAATTTCAATAAGGCAACTTGTACATCATGCATATAACTTATGCATACATGGTAATGAAGGTGCTACTACTTGGCTTAGTGAGCTAATTTGGCGTGAGTTTTTTATGCAAATTTTATCAAATTTTTCTTATATAGAACAAGGTAAATCTTTTAATACTAAATATGATAATTTAGTTTGGCGTAGCGATGAAAAAGCACAACAAGATTTTGGGCTTTGGTGTAAAGGAGAAACAGGCTACCCAATTGTTGATGCAGCAATGAGGCAACTTAATCATAGCGGATATATGCATAATCGTTTACGCATGGTAAGTGCCAGCTTTCTAATTAAAAATATGGGTATTGATTGGCGATGGGGAGAAGCTTACTTTGCTAAACAATTACTAGACTTTGATTTTTCTGCTAATAACGGCGGGTGGCAATGGTGTGCTTCAACAGGTTGCGATGCACAACCATACTTTAGGATTTTTAATCCTATGACTCAATCTGAAAAATTCGATGCACAAGCTAAATTTATCAAGAAATATATTCCAGAATTGGAGAATTTACCTGTTAAATATATTCATGCTCCATGGGAAGCACCTGCAGATGTGCTAGAACAAGCAGACATTAAACTAGGTAAAGATTATCCATTTCCAATAGTTGATTATAAAATATCACGTGAGCAAACCCTAGCTAGATATAAAATGATAGGAGAGAATAATAGATAAATGAAGTTATAATACTTCTCTATACTCTATAAAACACTTATATCAAACCCTATAGTAGCTCTAAATCCTGATGTATTTTTATCTTTTACTCGAATTGGAGTTACGCTATGCCAAAGTTCTGAACCTGCATCAGGTTGAAAAATTCCTTGTCCAGCCTGTAGCTCAATTTCAAATAAAGGTGTGATTTTATCTGCACCATATACAATGCTTTTTCCACCTTCAATATTATTTCTTTCAATGCATAAAGCTGATACTATAAATTCAATCCCATCTTGATGAATGCCTTCAGGCGAGTTGCTTCCTGTTTGAGTTGCATTGCACCATACAATATTGTGATGAGAAATTATGTTTAATTTATGGCAATCAGGTTTTGCTGATTTTACTTGATTGGCAACCATAATTAACATGGCTTTTAAATTATCATCACATAAATCATCTGGCAAATCTTTAAAAATACGAGGGCTTAAACGGTAATCAATATCATTACTACCGTTATCTTTATTTGCTTTTAATGCATAAGTTTGTACAAATGTTTTGACAGGTACTCTTTCAATATGCCATTTATTATTATCAAATATTAAATCATATTCAGAAATACATCTTTGCCTAGTTGGCTTTAAAGAAATTATTTTATTTAGTATTACTTCATCAATAAATGGAAAATAATCAATAATTTGATTGTCTGATATATTACCCTGATATAAGTCTAACCAAATTTGGTTATCAATTTTATCAGCAAATAATTGATAATTATTTTGTTGAATAAATCCTTGTAGAATCCCAATTTTATTTTGTTGTAATAAATAGGAATCCCAACCATAAATATGGTAATTTTGACTTAGTTTGCTTTGAACCTCATTCAAGCAAATATTGAATGTACTAAGATTTAGTACACTGACTGGATAAACCAAATTAGTTATAAGCATAATGTATGTATTATTAGTTATCCTAATTATATTCTAGGATAAAATTTGACGATTAGGCTATATAATTGGTAAAATTGGCACAATTTGCATGATTTTTATTAAAAAGTGTAGCCCCTAAAAACTACACTTATATTATTATTTATACTATTTCAAACCCTTTAACTTAGCAAAAGCACTTGCCATTGAAGTATCGTTTTTATTAGAATTTACAGAATTATTTGTATTGATATTTGATGAAGAACTAGTATGTTTTTGACCAATTGATATACTTTTATCACGGTTATTATTGCTAGTGTTACTATTTACTAAAGCACCTGATTTTGTTTTCATCGATAAGCCAATTCTTTTGCGTGCAATATCAACTTCAAGAACTTTAACCTTAACAATTTGCCCTGCTTTTACTACTTCTTGTGGATTACTCACAAAATTATCACTAAGTTCAGAAATATGCACTAATCCATCTTGATGAACGCCAATATCTACAAAAGCACCAAAAGCAGTAACATTAGTAATTGTTCCTTCTAAACTCATTCCTACTTGTAAGTCTTTAATTTCATTTATACCTTCAGCTAAATTAGCTGTTTTAAAGCTTGGGCGTGGGTCTCGAGCTGGTTTTTCAAATTCTTTTAAAATATCATTAATCGTTTCTTTGCCACATGATTCATTAATAAATTGTTTAACATCAATTTGTTTAATAATTTGAGAATTACCAATTAGGTTTTGTAATGGGTGATTAATACTAGCTAAAATTTGTTTTGCAACATGATATGATTCAGGGTGTACAGAAGATGCATCTAATTCTTCTTTACCTCCTTGTATGCGTAAAAATCCAGCTGATTGCTCAAATGTTTTATCGCCAAATCTTGGTACTTTTTTCAATTCTTGTCGAGTGTTAAATCTACCATTTTCATCACGATAAGCTACAATGTTTTTTGCTAATGTAGAATTTAAGCCAGATACTTTTTCAAGTAGTGCTGCACTTGCCATGTTTACATCTACACCAACTGCGTTTACACAATCTTCAACTACATTTGTAAGTGATGCATTTAAATTTTTAGCATTTACATCATGTTGATATTGCCCAATTCCAATTGATTCAGGGGGAATTTTTACTAATTCAGCTAATGGGTCTTGTAAACGCCTTGCAATTGAAGCTGCACCACGTAATGATACATCTAAATCTGGGAATTCTTTTGCAGCTAGCTCTGATGCTGAATATATTGATGCACCCGCTTCATTCACAATTATTTTTTGTACATGTTTAAATTTAGCTTGTTTGATAATTTCACTAACTAATTTATCTGTTTCACGGCTGGCTGTGCCATTCCCAATTGCGATTAGCTCTACATTATGCTTTAGAATTAAATCGCTAATTACATTAATTGAGCCATAAATATCATTTTTTGGTGGGTGTGGGTAAACAGTAGTTGTTTCAACTAATTTACCTGTATTATCCACAACGGCAACTTTAACGCCTGTGCGTATTCCGGGGTCTAATCCTATAGTTGCTTTTGCACCTGCAGGAGCTGCCATTAAAACTTGTTTTAAATTTTGAGCAAAAATATTAATTGCTTCTTTTTCAGCTTGCTCTCTAGCTTGGTTGATTAATTCTAATTCAATTGATGAATTTAGTTTAATTCTCCATGTCCATTTACATACCATAGCTAGCCATGTATCTGCAGGTCTTCCTTGTTTTTGAATACCCATATGTGATGCAATAACTTGTTCTAGCGGGTGAGGTTGTCCCTGTTCTAAATCAGGATAATCTAATTTTAGACTTAATACCCCCAAATTTCGACCTCTTAATAATGCTAGTACACGATGAGATGGCATGTTTTGCAATAATTGTGAGAAGTTATAGTAATCTTTAAATTTTTCATCTTGGGCTAATTCTTGCCCTTGTATAACTTCGCTAAATAAAACTCCATTTTGCCACATTTTACTACGTAATAATTCAAGTAAGCTTGCAGCTTCAGCAAATTGCTCTGCTAAAATATCCCTTGCTCCATCAAGTGCTGATTTAGTATCTAATATATTTTCATTAATATATTTGGTTGCTTCATCTTCTGGATTAAGACTTGGGTTTGCTAATAAATCTTGTGCTAATGGTAGCAATCCATTTTCAATTGCGATTTGTGCTTTTGTTCTACGTTTTGGTTTGTAAGGCAGATAAATATCTTCGAGTGTTTGTTTTACAATACAATCATGAATTTTTTGTTCTAATTCTGGAGTCAATTTTTCTTGCTCCAAAATGCTTTGCAATACCACTTGTTTACGTTCTTCTAATTCACGGTAGTAAATTAATTTTTCCTGTAGATTTCGTAGTTGAGTATCATCTAAATTATTAGTAACTTCTTTGCGATAACGTGCAATAAATGGTACTGTTGCACCTTCATCTAGTAGCGTAACAGTTGCTATAACTTGTTGTTCTTTGATATTTAATTCTGTGGCGATATGTTTGTTTATATTTAGCATGTTAATTTATATTATTAGTTTGGGAAAAATAATCTATTTCTAAACTATTTATTATCTTAAAATTACCTATAAAACTCAAATTTATAAGGTTATTTGTATAATTATTATAACTTTTCAATTTGTTCTTGAGTTAGTCCTGTTGCTTGAATGATTGAATCAATTGGCATATTTAATTTTAAAAGGTTTCTAGCGATTGTAATTGCTTTGTTTAATTCACCTTGTTTTAAGCCTTTTTCTATTCCTTGCTCTAAACCTTTTTCTAATCCTCTCAATTCGCCTTTATTCTCAGCAAGTTCAATCACATTATGTATATCTCGATAGTATTTAATACTATTATTGTAATTAGATTTTTCCTCTGGATTTAATTTTAAGATTTGAGCTTTTTCAAAAAATCTTTCAAAGATTTTATTTTGTAATGAATTAGGCAATTTATCTAGTTTATATAAATTTGATAATACGTATATCCATTTATCTTGATTTGAGCTATTTTGTGTAATTTCTTTTTTAAACTTTGAACATTCTAAATATGCAAAATTTAAAGTATCAATTAAGGTTTCTTTTGTTTCTACATCAAGTATTTTTCCGTAGTGTAGATATTTATCTTCATTTTCATGAAACTTAAAATTTAGTATACCTATGCAATATATTGGGTCAATTTTAAAATTCCATTCACTGCCTTTCTCTGCTTGTTCTTGAATGGCAAATGTACTATAAAATAGCGTTCTTTCCTTAAAGTATCTTTGAGGTGCTTTTTGTAATTCAATTATAAATCTATCGCCTTTTTCATTTTTGCAATATAAATCAAAAATTGCATTTCTATCAATTGATGTATTTCCTAAATGCTCAGTTTTTCCATAGCTTAGTTCTGAAATATAGGGTATATATTCTCCAAATACTGAATTTAGAAAATCTATTAGATATTCTTTTGCATCTTCTTCTCCAAATAGCTTTTTAAAACCAAAATCAGTAAATGGATTTATAAATGTTTCTTTATAGCTCATATGTTTTAATTTACCCTTGGTTTATTATATTGGATACTTTTATAATTAATTCTAACATGCTAGTATTTTAATACCAAACTATAGAATATTAATATATTATAGATATATAGTTACTCAATCTTTATAAAATAAGGTATGGCAATCAAAGCAACCCCAATTAATATCATAACTAAAACATCAGAAACAAAGTAAGGAAATACGACTAATCCAATCCCACAACCTAATGGAACAATTGCTCTTTGTTTTTTACCATAAGTAAAAAATCCTAGTCCTATACAGCTGAAAATGCAACTAAGAATTAGTGAGTTTACATTCATATTTTATCAAACTTGCCGTAAAACCTCGTCCTTCAGGGCGGGGATATAAGGCAACACGAAAAACACGAATAAAAAGCATGGTTTTTAGAGTATTTTGAGTGAAAAAACAAATTAGCTAGT
>JBJOQB010000157.1:0-4627 GCA_046050125.1 Pseudomonadota bacterium | reverse complement strand
AATTAGCGTATTTATAATTGGATTTATAATGGGTAAATTTATATAGGAATAAGTAATGAATTTAAAAAAAAGCAGGAATAAGATATTAATGTTTTAATAAAAATATGCTCATTTTAATTGTAAAATTCTTGTATCTAAATACAAGAATTTTTTTATTTTTAATCTTCAGAAACAAGCATTATTGTCCCTACAGGTTCGCCTTCATCTCCTCCATGCATCATAAATTTTAATTCTATAAGAATTGGTTTATTAGATTTATTATCTCTAGGAATACAATTCAATTTAAAATTTACTTTATCCGTGCATATATCTTTGAATGCATTAATAGTCATTCTAGTAATAAATAGTATATCCCAAAGCCTTCCTATTTGGTCTTGATAGGTTTGAGTATAATTATCTCTAGATGTCCATGCTACATATTGTTGCCATACTGTATCAGTAATCGCTATAGGTATTTTAAATCCTGCTTTTTGAGCTGTTTCGCTTACATCATGCAGTACACCATCTTTTATTGCTTGTTTTCTTGTATAGCTATTGATTATTTCAAAGTTTTCTATCATAATTACCTTTATGTTATATTAAAGTTTATGTATAAAGTCCTATCTCCATACATAAATATTTTTGTTAAGTTATACAGTTATTTGATTAGCTGTATTTCTTCTCTTGCCAAATTTCACTTTATAAACTAACCATTGATTTTTATAAAAAATATAGATGTATTCACTCCAAGTGTAAAATTTTAAAATATCTGCTAAAGCATTTCCTAAGTCATTAGTTTCAGAAATTAAAATTTCCAATCCGTTTTTTTCTTCTCCAAAATCCCTGATGTAAAAAGTTGTACCCTCCACTGTTTCACTTAAAACTGATATGCCTCCCTCCTCAATTAATCTATTTATTTTATCTTCATCTTGATAATTTTCTTCTAGAGTTTTTCCAACACCTTCAGGGTATCCGTCCCAATGACAATATACGCTTTTAAAGCAATTTTCTTGCTCATAATATTTACTTATAACTGACCTTGTAGCCATATTTATTTACTCCTTAATAATTAATAAAATTCATAGTAAATAAAGCTAAATTAATATTTAGTAGTTTATTTATTATTTCAATCCTAATTGTTAAAGAGCATTGCTATTCATATCATTTTGTAGATTTTGAGTGGTTGCGTTTTATAAATTTTTATTTTTATAAAAATCTATATCTACAATATTTATCATTCCGTGAGTTCGTCGTGTATAGCGTGAATATATAGCAGCATATCGCTAAAAAATAATTCAAGTATACGAAGCATAGCGAAGTACCGCACAGAAATCGCATGCGGATTTTTTAAGGAGTAAAACGACGAGAAAAAACGAACGATTGAGTACGGCTTGTACTTTTATTATTTTTAGATATGCTATATTCACATTAGCTATAACAGAACTAATGGAATTTATTGTGATTTGATTTATATAAAATAAACTGACTAACAAGCAAAATTTATTTTGTTTGTTCAAATTGAAAAATTACTTTGTAATTTTTATAAGATATTAATACCTCAAATATGTAATTAAAATCTTAATAGTAAGATGGTTGATATAGTAGTGGACTAGCGTCGCAGGAGCAGACGTTGCGTGGACGAAACTTTGTAACGTCCTAGATAACTAAACAAAAACTGATTAATTATGTCGTCAGAACATGACGACATTTCAATCCTATAGATTCCGTACTGCTGTGCTTTAACAAGCATAACGCAACCATGAAGGGTTAGAGGAGTACAATAATAATTATGATTGATTGACGTTTTTTGTTAAATAATCACTTATACCATGCTTATATAAATTACCTAGTTTATCAAATTCTAAATATGCATCATCTTCTGTGCATCTATTCAGCTTTAAGCTAAAATTTCTAGCAATAATAGTGCAAATTTCTAATTTCTCTTTTGAGCTTAGCTTATTATATTTATTTGATGTTTCTAGCAATTTATTATTAGATTTTTCTTGAGATTGCTTCTTCTGCTCTTCTTTTAACTGTGCATCTTTTTTAATTTCAGCTTGTTTTTTAGCTTCTTTTGCTTTCTCTTGTTCTTTAGCTTCTAGTTCTTCAATGCTGATATAGTTAGCCTTAATGCTCCAAAGATATGCCATTAATTTAGCTTTTTCAGCATTGCTTTTACCAGCATAATTTGTATTTATTTCTTTCCAGTTGGCTAATAATCTATCTTTATCTTCGTTAAACCATCCTAGTAACTTAGAAGCTGGCTTTATGCCAATTTTGGCTATATCTTCTATATCTTTTGGTAAATCTATACTATTTTTTTTAGGTGTTATATCAGTAAAATCTCTATCTATAATGATTTGATTTTTATCCTGCAACTTTGTAATAAATTTTATTTTACTTACTTTATTTGCATATTTGATTAATTCATATGATATTTTTAAATCAGTAAACTGATTTATTTCTTTCAAGGCTGGCTTTAATATACTTTGATTAAATCTCTTAAATTCCTTATAGCATTTTTTACAACTAGATATTTCAATTAAAGTATTAATATCTATAGTATCAATGTTTTGATTTTTGATTTTTGCTAAAAATTCGTAGATTGCTATAGAATGCGTGCTATTTAGTTGATTTATCAAACTTAAATTTAAATTTGTGTATCCATACGATATATTTTTAATACCTTGTTCATTCACAAAATTAATATTTAGATGTTCTTTTAACTTTTCTGATAATTCTATTATCACATTTCTATCTTCTAGTTTAATATATGAAATATATGTGCAAGCTTCGTATCCAATATACTTAGCATTCAATATTTTTAGCTCTTTAGTTAAAAGACGTCTTAATATGGATTTAATTTTATTGTGATTTTGTCTATTTTCTTTGCTTCCAATTAGATTGCTAAAAGAAGATGCAGAGATTGTATATACTTTATTATTCCAGCCCTGTTCTTGAATAGAGAATAAAATATGATTGAAGAACTTTCTTTCTAAAAGTGTTAGATTATTACTAATATCTATCGCAAAATTTGTTTTATTTATGCTATAATTATGACAAGAGCCTATCATTTTTTTTCTTCCTAAGCGAGCTAAAAGGTTTTAGGTGGTAATTTTTATAAATAGTTGAAGTATTTATAAATACCGATAGGCTTCCATTATCTCTATTTTTTGTGTAAAACACAATATCTATTTTTATATCTCTAAAAAAAATCAATAATAATAAATTCTTTCTTGTTACCTTTGCTTCCCTTATTATTATATTTATATATATTTTCTTATTTATATTATTTGTATTTTTCAAATAGCTTATAAAATAAGGAATTATTACAATATTAGGTACATGAATTTACACATTTAGGTACATAAATTTACACATTTAGGTACATGAATTTACACATTTATTTTTGTAATTATAATTGCTACATAAAAGATACAATAACTATCGCCCTCGCTATTACTCCCACAAAAAATGAAAAATTCATTTTTAGGAGAGTTGCTCGGTTGTTCTAATCTATTTTTTGATATAAAAATAGATTATTGATATTGTCAAAATCAAGCTAAATAGCTTAAAATCAAGCCATAAAAAATACATTGTTTAACAATTTACAAAAATTATGATGACTGATACAAAAGAAAAAAAAGATAATCAAATTGAAGAAGTAAAAGAAGTTACAAAAAGAAAATTTTCACAACCATTTTCACAAAAAAAAGTAAGAGTATATGCAAAACAAAAAACTACTGATGTATCAACAACTATACGCATTCCAGAAGCTACTAGAAGTAAAATAGCAAATTATTGTAATGATAATTTAATTACAATGAATACATTTATTACTAATCTTTTAGATGATTTCTTTTCAAAAAAAGATAGCTCATAATTATTCGCTTGACATATATTAGGGTTTTCACCTATAATCTCAATATTAAGTACTAGCCTTAAAAAATTAGTTGCACATAAGTAATAAATTAACAAGGCTAGTTATAATACGAGATAAACAATAAAAAATAAATTAGAGTAGCCTTTTTAGGTTACGCAGTGATTTTTAAATGGATTGTACTATTTATAAATGCGATAGACACCTATAATTTTTCTATATTGTCCCTCAAAATAAATAAAAATTTCAAAAAGTATGTTTTGCTTTAAGGGCAGAGCTTTGCATAAAAAGATGAAAGTTATGAAACGCATAAAAATTATTGGTAATCAATTACTATCAGCTATATTATTTTATAGCTTATCAAAATCAGCAAATGCAGCTGCTATTAAAATTCCATTTTTAGATGATATATGGGATACATTTACACAAATAGGATTACCAATATTATTTGGTTTAGGGATACTTGGAGCTTTTATTGCAGATAGACACGATAGTGAAACTGGTAAAAGGGTTTTAATGAGCATAGCGGTATCAGCTATAGTATTGAAAGTAGCTATTGCCTTTCTTGCTTTTGCTAGAACATCTTTTTCATCAGGTATCTAAAGAATGCAAGTTCCTTTATACCAATCATTAGTAAGGCATAAGCTTTTATCAAACTTGCCGTAAAACCTCGTCCTTCAGGGCGGGGATATAAGGCAACACGAAAAACACGAATAAAAAGCATGGTTTTTAGAGTATTTTGAGTGAAAAAACAAATTAGCTAGTCAG
>JBJOQB010000156.1:0-5192 GCA_046050125.1 Pseudomonadota bacterium | reverse complement strand
ATAATTTAAAGTGTAGTGATTTCTAATAGATAAACCGATTTTAATTATTATGTCAAGATTTACTATAAAAACTAAATATAGTAGAATTACATGCTATAATTAGTATATATAGTTAATTATTTGTTAATATAAAATATATAAATATACTATATAGAATATAAAAAACTCCATAAGGAACATTCATGTTAAATTTTGATACGGAAGATACATTAACTGATTTTGATAATTCTAGCAACCAAGCTACAAATTCTAATCAAAATAATGATGATGATATGAGCATTGCTGAACGTCGTATAAAAGCAGCGGATAAACGTATCATAAATGGTAAAACGGACGTAAATCAGCTTGTTCCATTCAAATATAAATGGGCATGGGATAAATATTTAGCACAATGTGCAAATCATTGGATGCCACAAGAAATTAACATGACTAGAGATATTGCTCTATGGAAAGACCCAAATGGCTTAACAGAAGATGAGAAATTAATTGTTAAACGTAATTTAGGTTTTTTTGTAACCGCAGATAGTTTAGCAGCTAATAATATTGTTTTAGGTACATACAGACAGATTACAGCTCCTGAATGCCGTCAATTTTTATTAAGACAAGCATTTGATGAAGCAATTCATACACATGCATATCAATATATCACAGAAAGCCTAGGCTTAGATGAGGGCGAAATTTTTAATGCATACCATGAAGTTTCTTCTATTCGTGATAAAGATGAGTTTTTAATTCCATTTATTGATACTTTATGCAATCCAAACTTTACTACAGGTACATTACAAGCTGACCAAGACTTATTAAAGTCTTTAATCGTATTTGCTTGTATCATGGAAGGCTTATTTTTCTACGTTGGATTTACACAAATTTTAGCTTTGGGTAGACAAAATAAAATGGTTGGTGCTGCAGAACAATACCAATATATTTTAAGAGATGAAAGCATGCATGCTAATTTTGGTATTGATATGATTAATCAAATCAAATTAGAGCAACCTGAATTATGGACTCCTGAATTTGCTAAAGAATTAGAAGCTTTATTTGTAAAAGCTGTTGATTTAGAATACGCATATGCAGAAGATACAATGCCAAGAGGTGTACTTGGTTTAAATGCATCTATGTTTAAAGGTTACTTACGTTATATTGCAAACCGTCGCATGAGCCAGATTGGTTTAACACCAATATTTGACCAAGAAGAAAATCCATTCCCATGGATGAGTGAAATGGTTGACCTTAAAAAAGAACGTAATTTCTTTGAAACAAGGGTAATTGAGTATCAAACTGGTGGTGCATTAAGCTGGGATTAATTAGTAATATTTATAATAATTAGATATTTAATTTAAGAGGTTTTTATGCCTCTTTTTTTATTCATATTTTATCAATAATTAAGATTTGGAGCAAACCAAAACTTTAAATAATGCCCCCATTTCTGCCTCTGATAACAGAACTTGAGCTTGTTTAGCAATAGACAAATATTGGTCGCTTCTTAATTGTTTATTCAATAAATCTAAAATGCCATAATCAATTAAAAATCTTGCTTGAGAATCAAAGTAATCAATACAATAATTTTTATTAATTAATGTATCTTGTACTAAACTAAAATTAACATGGCATGATATATCTTGTTTACCAATATTAATTAGTGGATTGGTATTGGCTTTATGCTGATGATAGCACATGATAGTTCCCATATTACGCTGTGGGTGAAAGTATTCATGAGTTAAAAATCCATAATCAATCCAAATCATTTGTCCACTATGGTGCATATTTGCAAGACTATTCAATAGAAAATTAGTACGGCAATGGCTTTCAGTTACATATTTTATATTATTATATGTATAGATATCATCATCATTTATGCCACATTCTAATATTTCTTGAGGGATATTTATTTTATTATTAATATCAATATTTACCCATTCTAATTCTTCATCTTTAGATAGTTTAATATATCTAGCTTGCCATTTATTATTAAGATAGTCGTATTGCCAAACATCAACAGGAATTGCATCTAAAACTTCATTCCCAATTATGCTACCTTTAAAGCTTTTTGGTAGTTCATCAAGCCATTCTACATTATGTATATTTAGGCTGGCTAAATATTGTTGTTGTTGATTACGTAGAAATGCAGAACGTTCTAAAATATAGTATTTTTTTGGATTTATGCTTTTTATAATAGTACCTGCTAGCTTACCACTACCAGCACCAAGCTCTAAAATGCTATCACATGTAATTGCATTTGCAACTGTTTGACCAAATAGCGGACTAATTTCACATGCAGTTGTGAAATCGCCTTTTGCCCCAATATTGATATTTTCTTGGCTGTAATAACCATAATATGGCGTATACAAAGCCATTTCCATAAATTCACTAAATGAGATAGAGCCATTTTGTTTAATGCGATTATGGATTAAATTGTGAATATTAATATTGTTTTGCATATCAGCTTATTGAATTTAAAGGGGTATATATAGCTAATCTAGTTTAGCTATATAATATACTTACACGAATAGATAATTAGCTTATTAAACTAATACTTTACCGTTTCTAACAAATGGTAATTTTACAACTTTAGCAGAAAGGTATTTATCACGAATTTGTACATTTACAGTATCGCCTACTTTAATATCAATAGGTAGCTTTGCCATAGCAATTGATTTTTGCATTGTTGGGCTGTAACCACCGCTTGTTATTTCACCTTTATTGCCATTTTCATCTACAACTATTTGATGAGCTCTCAAAACTCCACCTGTTTCTAGCACTAAACCTAGAAATTGATATTTTGGAGCTGTGCTTGTTATTTTATCTTTACCAATAAAATTACGATTATCGCTAATGCTTAGTGTCCATGCTAGCCCAGAATCTTGCGGAAAAGCTTCTTCATTCATATCTTGACCATATAAATTCATACCCGCTTCTAAACGTAGTGTATCTCTAGCACCTAATCCACAAGGTTTTACGCCTTGAGCTAAGAGTTCATTCCATTTGGTAATAGCTTGATTTAATGGTAACATAATTTCAACGCCATCTTCCCCTGTATAGCCTGTACGTGCAATTACTATATCGCTATTATTATCAATATGAGCATTAAATGGTTTTAATGCTTTAATCTCATCTGTAAATAAATTAATTGCATTTGGTCCTTGTACGGCAATCATTGCAAGGTCTGTTCTAGGCTTAATTTCTAAATTAAACGCATGTTCTTGATTAATTTTGCTTATCCATGCTAAATCTTTATCTGTACAACCAGCATTAATTACTAATCTGTAGTAATCATCAGCAAAGTAATACACAATCAAATCATCAATAATCCCACCATTTTCATTTAGCATGCAACTATATAAAGCTTTGCCAACGTTTTTAAGTTTTTCTACATCATTTGCAATTAAATACTGAAGGAATGGTTTTACATTTCCATGTAAATCTACAATTCTCATATGTGATACATCAAACATACCAATATCACTACGCACAGCAGAGTGTTCTTCAATTTGAGATGTGTATTGAATCGGCATATGCCAGCCACCAAAATCTACCATTTTTGCACCTAGTGCAACGTGAACATCATGTAATATAGTTTGCTTTAAAGTATTTGTTGTCATGTGATTTTCCGATATATTATAAAATGATTTATATGTTTTTTACTGTGAAAAATATTTGTAGCTTTGATTGGTTGAGAATTGATTTAAGTTCTGTATCGTGAGTATTGCAAGCATAAAGTACACCACTACCGCTAGAGCTAACTTCGCCATTTGTCAATTTTTGATTTAATGAAGTTAAATCTGTTTTATTTATTACTTGATTTGGTGTAACATCGTACTGAAATTTAGTATTGGTATTTGTACATAAAGAGCATTGAGTCATATTTATTTGTCCTATGTTTTATTTATATAATATTTTATATTAATTTTAATATAGCATTCATTTCATCTATCACTGATTTATAATCTTTTTGCCCAAAAATTGCAGAGCCTGCTACAAATGCATTTGCTCCTGCTTTAGCCACATCAGCAATATTACTTGGTTTAATGCCACCGTCTACCTCTAGGATAATTCTTTTGCCTGTTCTTTCATAGTGTAAATCTAATTTTTGTCTAACTAATCTAATTTTATCAAGAACTGGAATAATGAAACTTTGCCCACCAAAGCCAGGATTAACTGACATCATTAATACTACATCTATATTATCAAGAGTATAATCTAAGTATTCCAATGGAGTTGCTGGATTAAATACTAAACCAGCTTTTGCACCATTTTCCTTAATTAAGCTTAATGTACGATGAACATGTTTACTGGCTTCAGGGTGAAATGTAATAATATCAGCTCCTGCTTTAGTAAACATTGGTACTAAAGAATCTACAGGCTCAACCATCAAATGCACATCAATTGGCGTTGTTCCAACATATGGCTTAATCGCTTCGCAAACCAAAGGACCAATTGTAAGGTTTGGTACATAGTGATTGTCCATAACATCAAAATGAATCCAATTAGCACCAGCATTAATCACTGATGAAACTTCTTCCCCTAATCTAGCAAAATCAGCTGATAAAATAGATGGTGCAATTATATAATCTGTTTGATTATCTTGATATTGTTGAATTTGTTCAGCTGGGGTTTGTAGCATATTTATTTTTTGTATGTTAGTATATACTGTATATATTAACATATGAGTGCCATTCTATGCAAAATAATAATTACGCAGATGCAGGTGAGAAGCTAGAAGTATTTAATTGTAAAAATCAAGCAAAAGTAGACATATATGTTGAGCCTAGCTATTTGGAAAGTCAATCACAGCTTGGTAATTATGCGTTTTCTTATAAAGTTTTTATGGAAAATGTTGGGGATACAATGGTGCAAGTTATTGCTAGGCATTTGGTAATTACAGATGCAAATGAGCAAATTCATGAAGTAAAAGGATTAGGTGTAGTTGGAGAGCAACCGATTTTACAAATGGGTCAAAAATATGAGTACATTAGCACTACTGTTATGCCAACAACTACAGGAACGATGAAAGGTACTTACCTTTGTATTACTGAAAGCGGTGATTTATTTACTGCTGAAATTCCTGAATTTATTTTGGCTTTACCTAGAGTTTTACATTAATTATTCTTTATCAGCATATATTTATGAATATATCTTCCGATATACAAAATACTAAAGGTAATAATAGTAATACTGAAAATTATACCTTATCT
>JBJOQB010000155.1:0-5796 GCA_046050125.1 Pseudomonadota bacterium | reverse complement strand
GCTGAACCAAACAAACCTGTACCTAAACTATCCCTACCTGAAAACTGCCCATATCTCGCAAAACCAATTTCTGTATCGCCTGAATGTAAAGTCTCCCAATATTTTGGGTCATCATCGCCATTAGGCTTGCCACACAAACCCTCAACACATTCGCCATTATCTACATATAATGTACCATTATTGTAAAACTCTCTACCATCAGATTTATCATATCCTGAAATAGTTTTACTACATAACAAATCATCTCTAGCGTCCATTAATGCAAGCTCAGCCATTTTTTTTGAAATATTTCTATCTGTTTGATTTCTACCTAAATTTTCGTCCATTAATGACATTCTTACAGATACAGAAGATATCAAAGCAATTAATACAAACGTTAATAAAACTAAAGGTAAAGCAAACCCACTAGATGTTCTAAAGCGTATGTTATTATATTGTTTTCTTTTCATATATTGCCTTATTTTTACTTATTATATTTCTATTAATATCAAATATAATTAGTATTTATCATTATTACGTAGAAAAACTATTTTTCTAACTACACGAGTATTTTTCAATAAGCTAGAACTAATGCTCATAGTTATATTTTTTGCTACATTATCATTTATAGTATTATTTAGTGCTAAATTAAATGTTTTTTGAGATGTGGTTTCTTGGGCAACGTTTACAATCTGCCCGGTTTGGCTAATTGCCAGTAATGATATATTCATAGCACAAACTTTTGAAAAATCAGCAATTTCTGAAGCTGTTTTCCATGCATTACTGCTATTACTTACACCACAACCTTGCTCTTCATCTTTAACTGCATAAAACACCTGCATATTTCTAACACCTGCAGCAATTCTAATTGGAGCTGAAAAACCAGAATAACTATCAGTACCAGCAGATAAATCACGTGTTCTAACATTAGTGCTACACATCAAATTATCGCCACTCACAGTAAATTTCTGATATACACTCTTTTTAAGATTATAAGTACTTGCAGGCATAGCAGCACCTGTGCAATCTACCATTTCACTTGAGTTATCTGGAGAACTTACATCTAAAGTGAAGGTATCACTACCATTTGTTGCAGTTGCATTAGAAGTATGGTTTGTGCTATCGCCTGGAAGTTGGGTAAGAATTGGGCTGGTTAATTGCATAAATGTTTCATTAGGATTATACTTTTGTTCGCTATACTCTGTAAAATTCGCCTGTTTTATTACGCTTTCTATACGGTCTAAAGCAATAAATAAATTATCTCGTATTTCACTTACGCTGTTTTGTGAGTTTTGTGTACTTCTAATCCCATAGTAAACTGAACCAACACCTACTGCCAAAACAGAGCTAATTACCAATGCAATTAGTAATTCTAATATGGTAAAACCATTATGATTTGTAAAATGATTCGTCCTCTTATATACAAAAAATAATTTGCTTTGATTATTTTGCATTTAATTTTCCTATCTTTTTATTTCTTATATATTATATATATTACATACTCACATGAGCCACATAGTTACCCGTAACCGTTGTTTCTCCTGTTTTAGCTTTACCAACTATTTTTTGCTTCCATTTAATATCAACAAAAATAAACCTTGTGCTATCAGTATTTGCAACACAATTAGCACTTGATGCACTTACTTTACGACATACATTAACACTAATTAAATCATTACCTAATAATGTTGCTATTTGACTATTCCATTCTTGGCGACTTAATTGACCTAAAGCACATCTGTTTTTACTTATATCATCAGTAAACATAGCACAACTTGAATTATCTAAAAAAGCATTTTTAGCAATGTTACCCTCATTCGTTTTGCTTGTACCACCTGCAGCATTTAACATTGACATTCTCTCAAATAAATCATCAACCAATATAGCAATATTTCCCTGCCCCTCACTAGCTTGGGTTGATTTAAGTGCATTACCTATCATTTTAGATATACCAACCAAGCCTATTGTAAAAACTACTACAGCAACTAATGCCTCGATAAGACTCACACCTCTATATCGCTTATTATTTAATGATTTTAACATCTTAATTTTTTGTTTCATGTTTTACTTTTGATTACTTGATTATTATTGATTACCATGATTAATCGATTAATCATTTTGCGATTTAAACGGCACAAACAGTACAGCAAATAAAGACAATTTGACATAACAACTAAAATATCTTTTGCTGTTTTGCTATTTTGCTATTTTTATAGGGCGTACTACAACCTACTAGTACACTATATAGTTACATTATAGCACTTTATAATATTTTAATAGGCTTGAATGATTAAAATAAACACAAATAACACAGGTATTATCCCTAATACTAAATATAGCCCAAATAATATGTTGTGTCGAAACAAAATAAATAGTTGCATGTTACATACATTTTTATGCAAATTAATTTAATTAAATACCTTTTACATCGTAAATATTTATATGCTTACTAGGTTTTGTTATACTCTTACTCTTAATATAAAAATAAGCATGACAAATATATTCAAGCAAAAACTATGTTTAATAAATCAAATCAAATCACAAACAATTACTTAGCTTTTTTTTGCATATTTTTTATGATTGGCATAATTGGCTTACTCATTTTTAACTTATACCCCCAAATTGATATAATATGTGCCAACTATTTTTTTGATATTAATATCAACAAATTTAACCTCAAAAATAATTGGTGGTTAGCAAAATTTATTCATGTATATGTTAAGTATTCAATTATTATTTTTATTGCTTTATGTTATATATATTTCATCTATAAAAAATACAATAAAAAAATTATTCTATCTAGCTTTGGCATCATTTCATTAATACCACTAACAATTTCAACTCTAAAAAAATTTTCATCGCATGCATGCCCATGGGATTTAGAAATTTATGGAAGTAATACCAAACTTGTTGCATGGTGGGAATATGCACCACACATAGCAGGCAAATGTTTTCCAGCAGGGCATGCTAGTACAGGACTTTGCATTATGGGAATTAGTTTAATTTTTTACTATAGAAATAATATAAAAATAGCTCGTTACTTTTATATAGGTGGAATAATTGCAGGCTTAATCCTTGGAATATCTCAACAAATGCGGGGAGCTCATTTTTTATCACATACCTTAGCCAGCATATACATAGCATGCACAATTACAAATATAGGGATTTTCCTAGCAAAAAAATATGCACCAAAGTAATATAATGTTATAATCAGACTTTATACATCTAAATAAATGTGCATATTTATATTTTAGAATTTAGATTTAGATTTAGATTTAGATTTAGATTTAGATTTAGAATATATCATTTGCAGATTTTTATCACTTATTATAGTCCTATATGAAATTTATTGACGAAGCCTATATCGAAGTAATCGCTGGTAATGGTGGCAATGGTACCATTTCGTTCCGTAGAGAAAAATGCATTCCATTTGGTGGTCCAGATGGAGGAGATGGCGGAAGAGGTGGAAGTATATGGGCAGTGGCTGACCCAAATATCAACACCTTAATTGATTATCGCTATTCAAAAAAACATCAAGCACAACATGGTGAAAGTGGCAGGGGAGCTCAATGCTACGGTAAAGCAGGCAACGACTTAACCCTAAGAATGCCTGTAGGAACACTTATAATTGACGAAGAAACACAAGAAATTGTAGCTGACCTTGTTGAAGCAAATCAAAAAGTAGAAATCGTAAAAGGCGGTGTAGGTGGTTGGGGTAATATGCGTTTTAAAAGCAGTACAAACCGAGCACCAAAAACTGCAACGAAAGGTACTGAAGGCGAATTCAGAAATTTATATTTAGAATTAAAAGTATTAGCTGATATTGGTTTACTAGGCATGCCAAATGCAGGAAAATCAACATTAATACGCAGTATTTCAAATGCAAAACCTAAAGTAGCTGACTACCCATTTACTACACTTGAACCAAACTTAGGCGTAGTTAGAGTAGCTCATGGCAAAAGCTTTGTTGTAGCAGATATTCCAGGATTAATTGAAGGTGCAGCCGATGGTGCAGGTTTAGGGCATCAATTTTTAAGGCATTTACAACGTACACATTTACTATTGCATGTTGTTGATGTATCGCCATTTAATGATGAAGTAGACCCAATTAAAGAAGCAAAAGCAATTATTAAAGAATTAGAAAAATATGATGATGAGCTTTTCAGTAAGCCAAGATGGCTACTACTAAATAAAGTTGATATGTTAGAAAATAGCTTATGTGATGAATTAATCAAAAGATTTTCTAAACTTTATCCAAAAGATAAAATCTACACTATATCCGCATTAACTGGCGATGGCTGTCAAAATCTATGCCTTGATATATATGCATACTTGGAAAAGCAAAAAACAAAAGATGATGAATTTAATTTAGCACAAGACCCAAGGTTTAATGTTGATGATTCTATGGCAATGTTTAAAGATGACCCAAGATTTATGCCTATTAACAATAGTGATGATTAATAATATATCTAATTTACAATAAAATATGAACACACTTCTTGAATTATTACCTATAATTATTTTTATAGTTGCGTTTAAACTTCAAGGCATTTATGTAGCAACTGCTTTATTAATGGGTGCAACACTAGTACAAAGCATTATACTTTATGTTAGAAATAAACATTTAACAGCTATCCAATGGGTTACACTAGCACTAGTGCTAATTTTTGGTACAGCAACACTAGTATTTCATGATGAAAAGTTTATTAAAATAAAACCTACTGTTTTATACTGGTTATTTGCTATTGCACTAGAAGTAAGCTGGAGATATTACAAAAAAAACTTAGCTGAAAAATTATTCAGAAGTATATTAGAAAAAAATGATATACATATCAATAAACAAGAAGTATGGACTAAAACACATCATTTTAGTGCAGCCTTTTTTTGGACGTTAGGGCTAATTAATTTAGTACTAGCTTACAACTATAGCTTGGATACTTGGGTAAGTTTTAAAACTTTCGGGTTTCCAATCTTGACTATGGCGGGTCTTGGCATTTTAATGTCATGGCTGTTTAAACACAAAGAGGAAATTAAAATTAATGGCTAAACTTATACTTAAATTAAATTGCGTTGGTGCTACATCTGCACCAATTACTAGAAATTCTTCTCTAAAAGGATTTGTACCTGATTTAGTGAATATACTACCTCATTCTTACATTAGCTTAGTAAAGAGAAGTGAAGGAAAAAAAGATGAAATTATTTTTGAATCTCAAGGTATTCACTTTACACCAGCACAATTTTCACAAATACCAACTAACTTAAAATCTAAATTTTTAAGCCAAGGTATTAAATTTCAAAACCCAACAGATGATAAATTAATTGTATGTGAATCAGAATTACGCCCTGTTTCTGATAGTAAATATACAAAATCTTTTGATATAAAATCATTTGATGAATCTGAATTACATAGTTTAGTTGCAATAAATGAATCACTATCTACAGCATTAAATAAACTTAACTTAGATTATATCAAGTTTCCAGATGGAATACAGCAACAAACCAACTGTAATTCTATCGCTTATACTATGAGTGTTGCACTAGCTGGAGAAAAAGAAACACAAAGTGCTTTTAGTAATGCAAATGTTACATCAGTACTACCAACTGCTTTTAAACCAATACATCTCTTTAAAAATGGTGGAGATATGCAAAAATTAGGTTTTAGAGATTTAAATGCGGGAGTGTTATCTAAAGAGAGCTGAGCATAAGATAGTCTGAAATTTGTTAAATTCATCAGGTTTATTAATGTTAACCGATACCATTTGTTCTGAGCGAGATACAATCTTAGTTTTGCGAGTAAATCTACCTACCTATATTATG
>JBJOQB010000154.1:0-5503 GCA_046050125.1 Pseudomonadota bacterium | reverse complement strand
TTAAAAGTAGGTACTCTTGTGTTGTTTTGAGGTGCATTTCTCAAAGAAGTGTAATTACCTCTTACAGCAACATCATTTCTACGACCTGCAGGAAGTGCAAACGCTGGCGACATTAAAAGTGTTGGTAATAATACTGTACTGAACTTCATGAATTATCCTTAAATTTAAAAAATTAAATATGTGTAAATTAATACAATCTACAATTATCAAAACTAAAAATGTATTATAGACTATAAAATATTATTTTAATATATGTTAATGCATAAAGTATATATGCATATATATTAATCACAAATCAGTATTTATACTACAACGAATATAATTTATAGCCTTAATTAACAAACAAAATTGCTGTCAACAAAAAATCGAAACCTAAAATTAGCAAAGAACTCCATACAACCGTACTGGTTGTAGATTTTGAAACACCCTCTGGAGTTGGTTTTGTGTAATACCCTTGATATAAAGCAATCATATTTGTTAAAACTGCAAATATTAAAGCCTTGAGCAATCCATTCAAAACATCTTTTTCAAATGAAATTCCTGCTTGCATATGACTCCAAAATGCACCAACATCAACA
This sequence comes from Pseudomonadota bacterium, assembly GCA_046050125.1. Lineage (GTDB taxonomy): Bacteria > Pseudomonadota > Gammaproteobacteria > Burkholderiales > Burkholderiaceae > JAHFQJ01. The sequence continues at coordinate 4,925 of JBJOQB010000154.1, read as the reverse complement.
CCAATCAATAATACTGAAACTACATATCCACCAATTACCCCAACCGCACTAAATAAAGCTGCTAAAATTGGCAAGGTAATCACTCCAGCCCAAAATCGTGGAGCTAAAATGTAAGCAATTGGATTAATTGCCATAATTTCCAATGCTGTTAATTGCTCGCCCTGCTTCATTAGACCAATTTCTGCAGTTAAAGCTGTGCCAGCACGTCCAGCATAAAGTAAGGCAGCAACAACAGGACCCAACTCACGCAGTAATGATAAGCCAACCATTAGCCCTAAAATTTGTTCAGAACCATATCGATTAAGTACATAATATCCTTGTAATGCTAACACCAAACCAACAAAAAACCCTGATACAGTAATAATTACTACGGAATAATTACCCAATAAGTGGATTTGCTTTAGCGTTAATCCAAAATTACGAATTGCATAAGGTAGTTGGCACATTACTTGTAATAGCAATAATATAAATTTGCCAATATGACTAATTTTTTTTCTAACTTTAGCACCAATTGTTGCTATAGCATGTACAATTTTATGAAATACTTTATGCATAATTATGATTGAGATTATATTTTAATATATGATTTAGCCAATAAAAAATATATAGCTAAATCAGAATTGCTTGCCATAGAGGCAGACGCTAAAATTGCGAGTAAGATAGTACAAATAGGAGCATTTTTAGGATAACAAATATGCCAAGTAATTATTATTTAGCTATTTTAGCTTACTTTCTTCACAGGATTACCTTTCCCACTCAGCTTGTAGTATATTAGTACACAAAATCCTGAAAGGGCATAGCCAAAAAATAAAACGAATAGCAATACAGCAGGCTCAACTGCAACTGCAGCAAATATAATTAAAAATAATACGACTACACTAAATGGCACTCTATCGCCAAATCCGATTGTTTTCCCACTATAAAATGGAATATTTGACACCATAGCTAAACCAATATACAAAGTTATACCACATAATATCCAAATGTGATTAATCCCGTAACTATGTAAAAAATGTAGTACTTGCGGTTTATCCATCACTAACCACATAAACCCTGCCACATTCGCTGCCGCCGCTGGGCTTGGTATACCTTGAAAAAATGATTTATTAATAATACCAATATTAGTATTGAATCGAGCTAATCTCAAAGCTGCACCCGCACAGTAAATAAATGCAATGAGCCAACCCCATTTACCTAAATGCTTTAAACCAAATTCATAAGCTAAAATAGCAGGAGCAACACCAAATGAAACCATATCTGATAATGAATCAAACTGCTCTCCGAATGGGCTTTGAGTACGTGTCATGCGTGCTACACGGCCATCTAAACCATCTAAAACCATTGCCATAAAAATACTGGTTACGGCTTTATCAAACATACCATTCATTGCTTGAATAATTGCATAGAACCCACAAAATAGGGCAGCAGTTGTAAATGCATTAGGTAATAAATAAATTGCCTTATGGCGACTATATTCATTTTCACCTTGATAATCATTTTTATATTTTTGATTATTAATCACACGGAATTTTTTCATGGTTAATTTTGTTATTTTTATAACTGTTTATAATGTTCTAATAAATATTAATTCAATTTCTTTTTGCAAACTATGCTATAGCGACAGCACAAATTACAACTACTACGTACAATAAAAGTACATGATGAAGTAATTTTAACAACTTTATGTGCTGAAAGAAATACAAACTTTCTCATACTCATTGAAGTTCTTTTTGCAAACTATGCTATAGCGATAGCACAAATTACAACTACTACGTACAATAAAGTACATGATGAAGTAATTTTAACAACTTTATGTGCTGAAAGAAATACAAACTTTCTCATACTCATTGAAGTTCTTTTTGCAAACTACGCTATAGCGACAGCACAAATTACAACTACTATGTACAACAAAAGTACATGCTGAAGAATTTTAACAACTTTATGTGCTGAAAGAAATCCAAATCTTTTCATACTCATTGAAGTTCTTTTTGCAAACTATGCTATAGCGACAGCACAAATTACAACGACTACGTACAATAAAAGTACATGCTGAAGTAATTTTAACAACTTTATGTGCTGAAAGAAATCCAAATCTTTTCATACTCATTGAAGTTCTTTTTGCAACAAGGCGACAGGATAAATTACAACGACTACGTACAATAAAAGTACGTTGAGGAGTAATTTTGACGACAACGCAGTTGTGGAAAGAAATCCAATGAGTAATTATTAAGAGCGATAATCGGCGTTAATACTTACATACTCATGCGACAAATCACAAGTCCATACCGTAACACATTCATGTGCCTGTTGCAAATCTATCACAATATTTATCTCACTATTTTTCATAACTTGTTGCCCTTGTTCTTCAGTGTAATTTACAGAACGGCTACCATTTTCTACAACTTTAACCCCATTTAGCCACATATTAATTTTTTCAATTTCTATATCAGCTTCTGAGTAACCAATTGCAGCTAAAATACGCCCTAAATTTGGGTCGCTTGCAAAAAATGCTGTTTTTACTAAAGGAGAATGTGCAATTGCATATGCTATTTTTTTCCCATCTTGTTTTGTTTTTGAATTTTTTACATCAATAGTAATAAATTTAGTTGCCCCTTCGCCATCTCTCACAATTGCTTGAGCTAGAAATTGTGCTACTTCTGTAATCGCTTGTTTTATTTCAGCATATCCTTGGGCATCTACAGAATTTATATAATGATTTTTGCATTTATTGCTTGAAATTAAAATAAATGAATCATTAGTCGAAGTATCGCCATCAATTGTAATGCAATTAAATGATTGATTGCATGCATCTTTTATAATTTCATCTAAAATATTTTGCACTATGTTTGCATCAGTTGCTATAAAACCAAGCATAGTTGCCATATTTGGCTTTATCATACCTGCACCTTTTGATATGCCTGATATGCTTACCAACTCGCCATTTACACTAATTTGTTTACTAAATGCTTTTGGCTGCGTGTCTGTTGTCATGATTGACTCAGCTGCTTCAGCCCAATTTGCATTATTTGAAATTGCATTTGGCAAATTTGTAATAATTCTATCTACAGGTAATGGTTCTAAAATTACACCTGTAGAAAATGGTAGCACTTGCTCTGAACTAATATTTAATAATTTAGCTAATCCATCACATGTTGCCTGTGCTAAATCTAAACCTGCTTGACCTGTACCTGCATTTGCATTACCTGTATTAATTAATAACGCACGAATGCTTTTAGCTTCATTGCTTACATGCTGTAAATGTTTTTTGCATAAATGCACAGGAGCTGCACAAAATTTATTCGTAGTAAAAACTCCGCTTACGCTTGAGTTATCATCAATTTGTATAACTAGTAAATCTTTGCGGTTTGGCTTTCGGATATGTGCCATGGCGTAACCAAGTTTAACACCACTAATATTAATTAAATTTTCTGCTTTTGGTAAATCTAAATTAACTGGCATAATTCTACCTTATTTAATAGTTATATATTTATATAGTTATATAGTTATATTTAGCAATATGATAATTTAATTTTTGAGAATATTAATCATAGATAGTTATTTTATTAATTGTATAATAGTACATCTTATAAATATAAAAAAATTTATATTAGGTAACTTACCTACAACAGCGTCATACCTGCGTAGGCAGGTATCCAGAATTTATGTTTACTGGATTCCCGTCTACACTGGAATGACATTAAATCAGCTTTTGTCTATCTGTATTTAATACTCTCAAATTTTTATCTATATTATCTATATATTGCTGAAATAGTATAGATAAATCAGAATTGCTTGTCATAAAGGCGAACGCTAAAATTGCGACGAAGATATTACAAATAGTACAGCTAGGAGCAATTTTTAGGACAACGAATATGCCAAACAATTATCATTTAGCTATATAACAATATAATAACATAAAATATAGCCAACTATTATGCTTTAGTTATAGAATTAATTATATGCTCTAAATGCTTACAGTATTGACTCATCATAAATTCTATAAAAATATTTATATCTTCTTTTTGTTTAGCATCAATTAAAGATTGAATATAATCTACTTTATCTTCTGAAAAAACTATAGCTAAAGGCAAATTGTAGTAACTCTGAACTGCATTCATAATCAATCTACTTGTACGACCATTACCATCATAAAATGGGTGAATATAAACTAATTCATAATGCATTTTAAATGAAAAAATTAATTGTTCAATTATGCTTGAAGATGTTTTTTGTTCTAATGTAGATTTAATTGTTTGGCAGAGATTTTGAACTAATTTAGTTATTTTATTAAAATTCACAAATGTTGTTTGCCCTGCAAATACAGTACCTTTGCGATATTCTCCTTTAGTAGCATCTACAGTTCCTAACGCTGTGTTGTAAATCTGACCTGTGCTATGCATTACTTTTGCATTTATATTTTGGATAAATTCTGGTGTATATATGGATATATTTTTAGCTTGATTTAATGTGAATTTTAATGCGTCATAATGGTCTGTTTGCATTAATGTATGCACCAATGGTTTACCTTTTGGAGTTAAGCCATCTTCTAGTAATACCGTTGTTTCAACATACGTTAAAGTGCTACCTTCAATACTTGTACTATGATGTGAAATTAGATAAGTATTGAATTTAGTGAAATCAACTGATTTTTCTACTTCTAAGGCATAGTATTGACCGATTAGAGATAATATTTTATCTGCAAAATTATTATTCATTATTATTTTAGTATATGTAAATATTTTTCTTAAATTATTATATAGCTAAATTAGAATTATGTTTTGACTATATAACGAAATTAAAATATTATAATTGTACCACTTGTTAAACTTTGCTATACTAAAGCTGGTCTTAAAAAATTATAGACATAATATAATCAAAGCTAGGAGCTTAACATGTTAAAATATATTGCAATTGCACTTTGTGCT
>JBJOQB010000153.1:0-3085 GCA_046050125.1 Pseudomonadota bacterium | reverse complement strand
TTTTTCAAAATAAGTGCCTTTTTCTCTTTCGGTTAAAGAATTATCTTTATATTTAACTAATAATGATTTTAAAGCTGATATGTTTGTATTTTCTGCTGATGAATGATGCATAATATATAATATTTAAAGAATTTATTATAGACAACTCTATAATTTACAATTAGTTATTATAATTATAGATAAGCAAATAATCTATAATATCATTCTAAATAATCAATATTTCAATTACAAATTATTTAATCAAAATCATGCTCTAAATTAAGCAAAAATCTTTTAATATCAGCCCCATTCATGTACTGACCCACATCCGAAAATGGTTTATTGGCTTGCACAGATTTTGCAAAAATATCTTTAGGTAAAATGCGATGACAAGGAATAAAAATACCTATCGGATTTTGTGATACAGAAGTTCCAACAGCTCTTACAGCTTTTTCTCGAGCAATATTTTCAGCCAAATTACTATATGTAGATAATTGCTTAACCTTTAGTAATTCAAGCCATACACTAAATTGAAATTCAGTTGCTTTGCGACAAGCTAATTTAAGTTCTACTATATTTGTATTTATAGTGCTTATTTTATTTATATTCAATTTTTTATTAAAATATTCATCTAAAAAATTAAACCAATTTTTATATATGCTACTCAATTTTTTATCATTTTTCTGGATAAATCTTATAGCGTAGTTTTCATTATTTAAATTATCCCAAATGGCTGTATCTTTTAGTATATGTGTTGGAATAACTTTTTGATTATTAAATCTAACAAATTTCACACCAACTAAATAATCAGCATAAAAACATAAATGTAGTAATAAATCTGGATTTTTATTTTCATACTCAAGATATTCTAATTTACTTAAATCAATTGTATTGGATAATTTAGCTAAATTAGTTAAGGTAAAATAGTAAGAAGAATTTTTGTGAGTGTAAGCCAGCATAATGATTACAATTATTAATGATATGTATAAGATTAAATATAAAACATACTAAATGCAAGTAAAAGAAGTAAGGTAGCAATAATAAAGCAGTTGGGAAATATACAAGATAAATATACAAGAAAGAATATAGGAGAAGACGCCTACAGTGTGCATAAATTTCCGAACCCTGAGGTTCAAAGTGGTAGCGATGATAAAGCTATTTGGTGTGTAAGTATCATTAAGGGAGTATATACATAAAGTACTTTACATATACACTATTAAGATAAAACGACCAGCCAGCTAATATAGACACGCCCCTATCTGTACATATCGGTTCACGAATTTAATACACGTTTTAACTGTAGGCAACTCTATTATATACAGATTTTAAGCTAAATGCTATAATTTTTGACTAATCCAGCATTTAATAAAAATATTCATATGATAGGCAAAATAAACGGAATTTTGGTATATAATGTACCACCACGCATTATGATAGATGTATCAGGTATTTCATACGAAATTGATGTGCCAATGAGTACAATCTACGAATTACCGCCATTAAATCACGCAATTAGCTTACATACTCATTTAATTATTAAAGAAGATTCTCACAATTTATATGGTTTTTTAACTATAACTGAAAAAAATCTATTTAAAGAATTAATTAGAGTTTCTGGAATTGGTGCTAGAACTGGGCTGGCTATATTATCTGGATTAAATATACAAGAAATAATTGATGCCGTAAGCAATCATCGAGTTGGTTTACTTTCAACCATACCAGGGATTGGTAAAAAAACTGCTGAACGTTTAATTCTCGAGCTTTCAAGCCGTTTACACATTCTGCATAGTTACCGTGAAATTAACTTTACCTTAACCGCAGATAAATTGTTGCATTTAAACCACGACCATGAAGAAGATAGTATTAAAAAAGATACAATAAATGCATTGCTTGCTTTAGGCTATGGAGAAAAAGAAGCAAATAATGCAGTTAAAAATATCCCTGATATTAATTCTATGGAATTAAGCCAAGCAATTAAAAAAGCTTTGAATATTTTATCAGGGAAATAAATTGATTATTTAAAAAGTACTAAAGAAATTTTATACAAAATACCATGCATCATACCTGCTAAGCAGGTATCTACAGCAATAATCAAGCCTACTAATTAGGATTTATATCTTTTTTCAAAGCTTCTAATTTAGCAGAAGCTGTTCTTAGTCCTTCAATTCCCATATCAAGCAAATCTGTTGCAATTAGTGGTGCTTGTTCTTTTGATTTTCTAATTATATCAGTAATTGTTGTACTTACTAAACCCTGAACTTGAGCTTGAGGAACTGCCATTTTTTTAGCCTCATTTTCTAAGATAATATACTCTAAGGCTACTTTAACATCATCTATATTGTCTAATTCTTTTGAAATAATAACATTACTTGCACTAGGCATTGATGCTTCTAAAGATAATTTAGTGATATTTTGAATATTTTGTAATATTATTCGTGGATTTTTTATATCTTCACATTTATCAGAAAGGGCAAACTGTCTAAATTTATCATTTTGTATAGAGCTTAAACGAGCGTTTTGTGGTTTTGTTTGAGATTTAATTCCAAAACCTAAAGCAATTAATCTTTCTAAATCATCTTGGCTAACCAAGTTCTTTTTTACTAATTTAGTATTTAAATATGCCATAATATATAACTTTAATTTTAATAAACGAAGTTAGATTATATTATGCATATCAAAAATAATAAATATCTAATTTATAATAGATTAATTAATACCTTAAAGCTTCATTGCTATGTTTTTGCCAGTTATTAAAATATGAATTTGCAATTTTAGCATCTTTAATAATCAGAACATTTTCAGAATTTCTATGTTGAGCACTGTAACTAAAATTATAGCTACCTGTAATCACAGTTGGGTCATTGTTATTATAATCTAAAATAATAATTTTATTATGTGCATTTTGATATTTAACTTCAAGTTTTACATCAATCCCTGCATTAACTAAATTTGGCACTAGTGAATACTTAGATGATGTCATTTGGTCTTTATCAAACTTGCCGTAAAACCTCGTCCTTCAGGGCGGGGATATAAGGCAACACGAAAAACACGAATAAAAAGCATGGTTTTTAGAGTATTTTGAGTGAAAAAACAAATTAGCTAGTCA
>JBJOQB010000152.1:0-10656 GCA_046050125.1 Pseudomonadota bacterium | reverse complement strand
CACGTTCATCAAATTCAAACCAAGTTATTCCTATTGCTTTTAAATCAAGGTAATATAATTTTTAAAGTAAAAATATGATAAGTTATTTTAGTTTATTAATATCTAAATTAGAATATTTTGTCGTAAAAACTGATATAAAAATAAATATACCAAATAATTATCTTTAGATATATGAACAAAAAATTAATTTGTGGTAGTAAAGAACTATGTTTAAATGAATCAGCAATTATGGGAATACTAAATATTGGTGATGAATCTTTTTTTGATGGTGGTTTGTATATTGATACTAGTAAAGCCATAAATAGGGCATTAGAAATGGTAGAGTATGGAGCTAAAATAATTGATATTGGTGCTGAATCTACTAAACCACAAGCAAAAAAATTAGATTTAGATACTGAGTTAAAAAGACTTAATAACATAGTACCAACTTTGATTAAAGAATTTGAAAATACACAGATTATTATTTCTATCGATACTTATAAACATGATGTTATGCAGTCAATGTTGGATATTGGGGTTGATTTAATTAACGATGTTTGTGGATTTGCTGATATGAATACTCAAAAAATGTTAGCAAATTATAGCTGTGGAATGTGCATTATGCATATGCAAAATACCCCACAAAATATGCAAGATAAACCAGAATATGAAGATGTATTAACTGATGTGAGTAATTTTTTATTGGAAAGAGCAAATCAAATACAAAATTACGGAATAGATAAAAATAGAATTATTCTTGACCCTGGTTTTGGGTTTGGTAAAACCTTAGAGCATAATATAAAAATACTAAAGCATTTTCGTGAGTTTGAGAATTTAGGTTATATTTGCCTTGCTGGATTGTCGAGAAAAAGCTTTTTAGGACAAATAACAGGAAAAGATGTAGAAAATAGGCTAGCATCAAGCCTAGCAGGTGGAATGATTGCATTGCAGAATGGTGCAAACATTCTGCGTGTTCATGATGTTGCAGAAACTATGGATATGATTAAAATGATTCAAAGCTGCCAAAGCTGGAATTAATAATATCAGAGAGATTATATTTATAATTAATCTGTTAGTTTTTAATTACATCTACATCTTTTGGAATATCAAACTTAAAATATCCATCTTTAAATTTTTGGCTAGTTACTTTATCTAATTGAATTATGCCACTATTACCTAAATTATCTTGGAATAGCAAAACTTTAGGCATAGATAAATTATCTATACCAATTGATAAATTTTTATAAATGCTATCTTTAGCCTTTGGAGCAAGGGATACCCATTTATTAATACTAGATAATATATTTTTGTCTAATTTATTTATGTCAGTACTGTTAGCATATAATATTGGTATAGATGTTCCTACAGATGATGAAAAGTGCTTATCTAATTCATGGTTATTCAGAAATACAGCAATTGGAGATGATGATATTGCTTCATCAGCATTTTTAATGCTTACTTGTTGAAGGTCTTTATCATATATATAAAGTTTATTACCATCTGACTGTATGATTTGTTTAAATGGTTTTTGATATTCCCAAATAAATTTATTTGGTTTAGAAAAATTAAATGTTCCTGTAAATTCTTTTGTTTTATTATTTGAATTTTGTATTTGTAAAAAGCTACCTGATATATTACTAATATCAACAATTTTACTAACTTTATTTGTAGTATTAGAGTTTACAGGATTGCTTTTAGCAAAAACTTGGCTAGATGTTAATACTAGGTTACAGGTTAAAATTATAACAAAAGGTTTAATGTTCATATTATTTTATTAATTTTGAGATTTCATCATCAATTATTTGAATCATTAATTGATATTGTATATATTGCTTACTATTTTTAAATTTGCTTATATCAGCTTCTAAGCTAGATTTTTGTAGTCTTAGTTGCGATATTTCTTTTAAAATATAATTATGCTGTTTCTCAAGCTCATCAATTTCTTGCTAAGTAATATCGTCAAAACTGCTTTTACTAGCACTCAGGCTATCACTATTTTGCTCATTATAGTTAATATCTTTAGGTGGAGCAGTCATTTTGATAAGAGGTTTACTATCTTTTATAATTAAAGATGAGTCTGGTCTAGCATTATTCAAATCTTTAAAACTCCGAGCTGCAAAATCTGGTTTCTTTTTTTATGTGTAGGTTCTTTAAGATTAAGGGCTTTTTTCTCTTCCTCAGTAAGCATATCAGTCCAGTCAATTGGATCTGGACGCAAACCTCTACTAATAAGGCTATATTCCCTATTATTTGCTTTTATCATATTTCAAACTTTCATTTATTTTATAAATAATTTGCTATCTATCTAAAAATTAAAATATGATATGTAAATAAATAATTTAGTTTTCATGTTTGTCTCTTTTTTATTGTTTTATTAATTTTATAATTATATATTCTACGTTTTTTTATAAATCATGAAGTCTATCTTGCAATTCAGATAATTCTCCAAGAATTCTTTTTTCATCTTTCATAGTTAGCTTACGATTTCTTAATAAATCACTAAATTCTGTTTGAAGCTGAGTTGTTCTGAATAAAATATATTCTTTTTCATCTTCTGCTGTAAATTTCACATCAATAAATATTTCTTGTTGAGCTTTTGATAAAGCACGATATTCTTCTTTTTTTGCTTTTTCTATAGTAGCTTCAGCAGTTAATCCAAAAGCTGAAAATATTTTATTCAATAAAACTTGCGTACTTTTATCATACGCTATACCGCTTTTTATCATACAAACCTCAAATTAAAGTCGATAATATATTTATTATAGTAATATTCTTTCAATCCCACCGCTATTAGCGTTATCGATATATTCAGTGAGCCAATTTTCCCCAAGTACATGTTTAGCGATTTCTATAACAATATAATCAGCTTCAATACCAGTTTCGTCAGTATACCTATTTAACCCCTGTAAACATGATGGGCAACTAGTTAATATTTTGACTGGCTCAATTGCATTTAGTTTCTCTTTTGCTACTTGTAAAGCTTCTTGTTTTTTAAATCTAACTTGAGTTGATATATCGGGTCTGCTTACTGCAAATGTACCAGACTCTCCACAGCATCTATCATTTTTCTCAATTTTTTGTTCTTGATTAATCAATTTATTCACAACATTTGTGCTGTTATAAGTTTTCATAGGGTCATGACATGGTGCATGATACATGTATTGTGTACCTGTTACACTTTCTATTTTTACACCTTTTTCTAATAAATACTCATGTATATCAATCAAACGACACCCAGGGAAAATCTTATCAAATTGATAATCTAATAAAGAATCCATACATGTACCACAACTTACAACTACAGTTTTTATATCTAAGTAATTAAGAGTATTTGCCATGCGGTGAAATAAAACACGGTTATCCGTTATGATTTTTTCTGCTTTATCAAATTGCCCACTACCTTTTTGCGGGTAACCACAACATAAGTAACCTGGGGGTAAAACTGTTTGAGCACCAACATGCCATAACATTGCTTGAGTTGCTAAACCCACTTGGCTAAATAAACGTTCTGAGCCACAACCAGGAAAGTAAAACACTGCTTCACTCGATGTAGTTGTTTGTTTTGGATTACGAATAAGTGGAACAACTTTGTTATCTTCAATATCCAGTAATGCCCTAGCTGTTTTGCTTGGTAATTTATTTGGTAGTTTTTTGTTTACAAAGTGGATAACTTGCTGATGCATTTTAGGTTTACCAACAGTTGCAGGTGGTTTTTGCATCTGCTTTTTAGCTAGCTTTTTAAATAAACTTACTCCAAGCCTTTGAGCTTTATATCCAAAATCAATCATGCCTTTACGCAGAAGATTAATTGTATGTGGAGAACTAGCATTTAGGAACATCATTGCAGCACTTGTACCTAAATTGAATTTCTTTTTGCCCATTTTACGTAATAAATTACGCATATTCATTGACACGTCGCCAAAATCAATATTTACAGGGCATGGAGATAAGCATCTGTGGCAAACAGTACAGTGGTCAGCAACATCGCTAAATTCGTCCCAGTGCTTAATGCTTATACCACGTCTTGTTTGCTCTTCATATAAAAACGCTTCTGTAAGCAATGATGTAGCCAAAATTTTATTACGTGGAGAATATAATAAATTAGCTCTTGGTACATGTGTTGAGCATTCTGGTTTACATTTACCACATCTTAAACAATCTTTAATGCTATTAGCTATGTTTCCAATATCATTTTGCTTCATGATAATTGATTCGTGTTCCATTAAGCTAAAGCTTGGCGTATATGCATATCTTAAATCAGCACCTTTCATAAGTTTACCCTTATTAAAGTGTCCGAGTGGGTCTACTTTATTTTTATAGTCCCAAAAGTTTTGCATCTCTGAATCTTCTAAAAATTCAAATTTCGTAATCCCAATTCCATGCTCTCCAGAAATTACGCCGTCAAGATTACGTGCCAATTTCATAATTCTAGCAACTGCTTTATGTGCTTGTTGCAACATGTCATAGCTATCAGAGTTTACAGGTAAATTAGTGTGTACATTTCCATCACCTGCATGCATGTGTAAAGCAACAAATACACGTTCTCTTAAGACTTGTTTATGGATTTTTTTGCAATCATCAATAATTGTAGAAAATATTGAGCCATTAAAAATGGTTTCTAATGGGGCTAATATTTGCTTTTTCCATGATGCACGCCATGTATACTCTTGTAATAATTCAAATATATTTTTATGATTTGGTTCAATAATTTCATCAAGATTATTTAGCCAGTAAGACCATTCCTGTTCTGCATTAGATATTACCTGCATTGCAGTTGCAACTCTATCGCCAAGTAGCTCTGAATTCTCTATATCGCTAGCATCATCGCTTTTTCCTAAGGGTATATTTTTTTGTTGAAAGTATTCAAGCAGTTTAGATGTTAGCTCTAATTTATTTTGTAATGATAATTCAATATTTATACGTTCAATACCGTCAGTATATTCTCCCATTCTCTCTAATGGAATTACTACATCTTCATTTATTTTAAATGCATTTGTGTGCTTGGCAATTGCTGCTGTTCTTGACCTATCTAGCCAAAACTTTTTACGAGCTTCACTACTAATTGCAATAAAACCCTCGCCAACCCTTGAGTTAGCTATTCTTACTACTGCAGAAGTGGCTTCCGCAACAAAATCTTCATTATCTCCAACGATGTCCCCAATTAAAACCATTTTAGGGAATCCATGTTTTTTAGATTTAGTTGAGTATCCAACTGCTTTTAAGTATCTCTCATCTAAATGTTCCAACCCTGCTAATGTTGCTTTGTTTTGTAAATGCTGTTGTTGCATGAAATCTTTAATTTCAACAATAGATGGAATAGCATTTTTTACTGAGCCAAAAAACTCTAGGCATACTGTACGAGTATGAGTTGGCATTTTGTGTACAATCCACCTAGCACTTGTGATAATTCCATCACAACCTTCTTTTTGAATTCCGGGGATACCACTTAAAAATTTATCGGTTACATCTTTACCTAAACCAGCTTTTCTAAAGCTTTTACCAGGGATATTTAATATCTCTGTTTTAATCAAGTTTTTACGTGGTGCATAAGAGCCGTCAAACCATTCAAGTTTGAATTGTACCATTGGTGCATCATGAATTTTGCCTAAATTATGATTAATACGAGTAACTTCTAGCCAATTGCCTTGAGGGTCAACCATACGCCACCAAGCTAAATTGTCAATTGCAGTACCCCATAAAACTGCTTTTTTACCGCCTGCATTCATTGCGATATTACCACCAATGCAACTTGCTGATGCACTAGTTGGGTCTACAGCAAACACATATCCATGTTCACTAGCAATATCAGAAACTCGTTTAGTTACAACGCCAGCTTCACTAAATACAGTTGGTACACTACTATTTAATCCGTCTAATTGCTTATATTCTATAGTTGATAGTGTTTCTAATTTCTCTGTATTAATTACAACGCTAAATGGAGTTAATGGAACTGCACCACCTGTATAACCTGTACCGCCTCCACGTGGAATAATCGTCAATCCAAGGGCAATACATGACCTTACTAAATCAACTATTTCTAGTTCTGTATCTGGAGCTAATACAAGAAATGGGTAAGAAACACGCCAATCAGTAGCATCAGTAACATGTGATACTCTTGATAATCCATCAAATTTTATATTATCTTTGCGTGTATATTTTGATAAGAGCTTTTGTGCTTTTTTGCGTAAATCTACTGTCTTTTTAAATTGTTCTGCAAATTTATCTACTGCACTTTTGGCAATATTTAATAATTGCTTTACTTTTTCATCACGTTCAGGATTAATTTGCGACAAGTCAGACAATTCACGGCGTTTCTCAACTAAATTTAATCTGTGAAACAGAGCATCAACTAAGTTTTTGCGACGTTTGGGATTATCTAGTAAATCATCTTGTATATATGGATTACGTTCAATTACCCAAATATCGCCTAGCACTTCGTAAAGCATACGTGCAGATTGACCAGTTTGCCTTTCGCCACGTAATTGTTGAATCAATTCCCATGCTTGCTCACCTAATATTCTACATACAATTTCTTTATCTGAAAAAGATGTGTAATTATAAGGTATTTCTCTTAGTCTTGTTTGTGAAGAAGTATGCGTGTCATCAATCATATTATTATTATTTGTACTAATTGGACTAATTTCAGAAATAGAAACATTAGATAAATTCATGAGATTATATTTACTTATGCACGATACATATTCTAACTTAAATTTATGAAAAATACATCATGCCTTGTTTATAAAAGGGTGTATAAACAAGTATACTTATAAAAATAAATATACTTTTAATATTAATCAGAAAATTGTTTTTTCTTGCTAACTTGGCGTACTTTCTTTCTTTTTACCAAACCACCAGCAGTTACACGTTGATTTCCTAAAACTGTTAATATTTTAATTGGAGACCTACGAGGACCACGAGTCATTTTTCTTACTTTTACTTCTTTAGGTGCTGGCATTGGAGCTTTTTTGATAGGTTGCTCAATTTGAGCATGCTCTAAAACTACTTCACCTTCTCGGTATAATACCAATAATTTACCAATTCCTTGGATTAAATGACATTGTAATTTTCTGCATAAAATATCAGCAATTTCTTTATTATTTCTGCTGTCTTCAGCTAAGATACGTACTTTAATTAGATTGTGAGCTTGAAGATTAATATCTATTTCTTTTAGTACGCCATCACTAATACCATCTTGACCAATCATAACAACAGGCTTTAAATGATGAGCATCAGCACGCAATTGCGTTTTTAATATTTTTGAGATGGTATTATTTGACATATTCAATGAATTTACTTATTTAGGTGGTAATTATATCATATTTATAGATATAATATTAGTAATACTAAGTCTAATTGCAAAATCAAACTAATATATCATTAAGTATATTGAGTTTTATTGTTGAAATGGTAGGCTTTTGATAAATAATAAACCATACCATGATTATCTTTGAGGAGGTAATTTTATTAGTAGCTATTCAGCAAAGGCGATAAAGCTCTTTCTACATCTGATATTTGCATATTTTGCCTTTGTGCCATACTTTCTACTTGGTCTTGAGCAATTCTACCGATTGTAAAGTATTGGCTTTCGGGGTGGCTAAAGTAGAATCCGCTTACTGATGATGCAGGCAACATAGCTAAACTTTCAGTAACACTCATGCCAATTTCAGCACAATTTAGTTTATCAAAAAATTCTTTTTTAATAGTATGGTCAGGGCAAGCTGGGTAACCTGGGGCTGGTCTTATACCGATATATTTTTCCTTAATTAATTCTTGATTAGTTAAATTTTCATCTTTTGCATAACCCCAAAATTCTTTACGTATTCTTTCATGCAAATGTTCAGCAAATGCTTCAGCAAGCCTATCAGCTAATGCCTTGAACATGATTCCACTGTAATCATCTTGTTGTGCTTCAAATATCTGTTCTTGCTTTTCCATATTAATGCCTGCAGTTACTGCAAAACAACCTATATAATCTTGTTTTTCGCAATTCTTGTCTGCGATATAGTCAGCTAAACATCGATTTGGTTTAGCTATGCCATCAATTACAGGGCGTTCACTTTGTTGTCGTAAATTATGCCATGTCATTAATTTAGATGTTTTAGCTTCATCAGTAAAAATCTCAATATCATCATTAATACTATGTGCATGAAATAAACCAAATAAAGCATTTGCTTGCAACCATTTATGCTTAATAATTTGAGCAAGCATAGTTTGAGCATCTTTATACAGTTTGGTTGCTGCTTCACCTACGACTTCATCAGTTAAAATATCTGGAAATTTACCTGCTAAATCCCATGTTTGAAAAAATGGTACCCAATCAATATATTTTGCAATTAAATTTAAATCATAATCAAAGATAGTTCTACGTCCTAAGATATGTGGTTTTGGTGGTGTATAATTTTGCCATTCTAATTTGTCTTTATTTTCTCTCGCTTTGTTAATATCAATTAATGCAACTTGCTTTTTGTTTGCATGCAAATCACGTGCTTTTTGTTGGTCTTCTTTTACAATTTTTGTATAATCTGCTTTTTTATCGCCTAAAAGCTGACTGGCAACGCTTACTGCTCGACTAGCATCAGGTACATAAACTACAGCACCACTATAATGAGGGGCAATTTTAACTGCAGTATGCACTCTTGATGTAGTAGCACCACCAATTAATAATGGAATTTGCTTATCCTTAAAGTATGCATCTTTTTCCATTTCGCTAGCGATATAACTCATTTCTTCAAGTGATGGTGTAATTAATCCTGATAAACCAATTAAATTTGCACCAACTTCCTTAGCTTTATTTAGAATTTGGTCACATGGTACCATAACTCCCATATTCTCTACTTCAAAATTATTACACTGTAAAACCACTGTTACAATATTTTTACCAATGTCATGCACATCGCCTTTAACCGTTGCAATTACCATTTTACCTTTACTACTGGTGTCTTGCCCACTCTCTGCCATGCGTTGTTTTTCTTCTTCAATAAATGGTACTAAATGTGCTACCGCTTGCTTCATTACACGAGCTGATTTTACTACTTGGGGCAAAAACATTTTACCTTCGCCAAATAAATCCCCAACAATATTCATACCATTCATCAATGGTTGTTCAATTACATGAATTGGTCTGTCATATTTCTGGCGAGCTTCTTCTGTATCTTCAACAATAAACTGTGTAATTCCATAAACTAAAGCATGTGCTAGTCTATCTTCTACGCTGGTATTTCTCCATTCTAAATTTTCTTCTTTTTTCGCACTTCCATCTTTTTTATAATCGCCCGCAATATCTAAAAGTCTTTCAGTAGCATCAGGGCTTGTATTTAAAATGACTGCCTCTACTCTCTCTTTTAAAATTGGGTCAAGGTTTTGGTATACACCAAGTTGTCCTGCATTTACAATACCCATATCCATGCCTGCTTTTATGGCATAGTATAAAAATACAGTGTGAATTGCCTCTCGTACAACATCATTTCCACGAAATGAAAAACTTACGTTTGAAACACCACCTGAAATTTTAGCATGTGGTAAATTTTGCTTTATCCATGCTGTTGCCTCAATAAAATCTACAGCATAGTTATTATGTTCTTCAATACCCGTAGCTACAGCAAAAATATTCGGGTCGAAAATAATATCTTCAGGAGGAAAATCAATTT
The DNA here is from genome assembly GCA_046050125.1 of Pseudomonadota bacterium. GTDB lineage: Bacteria > Pseudomonadota > Gammaproteobacteria > Burkholderiales > Burkholderiaceae > JAHFQJ01. Next base: position 1,027 of record JBJOQB010000152.1, on the reverse strand, counting down.
TTTCAACTAAAGTATCGTAACTACGTTTACAAATTTCTATCTTGCGCTGAAATGTATCTGCTTGACCTACTTCATCAAATGCCATGACAACAGCAGCAGCACCATAACGTTTAATTAATTTTGCTTGTTCTAAAAATTTCTCTTCGCCTTCTTTTAAAGAGATAGAGTTTACAATACATTTACCTTGAACACACTGTAAACCAGCTTCAATAACTTCCCATTTTGAAGAATCAATCATTAATGGCACTTTTGAAATATCTGGCTCACTAGCAATCAAATTTAAAAATTTAATCATCGAAGCATGGCTATCTAACATTGCCTCATCCATGTTAATGTCAATAACTTGAGCACCATTTTCTACTTGATGACGTGCTACGCTAAGTGCATCTTCAAAACGACCTTCTAATATCATTTTTGCGAAAGCTCTTGAGCCTGTAACATTGGTACGCTCTCCAATATTTACAAATAATGTTTTTTCATCAATATTAAAAGGTTCTAGACCACTTAAACGCATTTGTATAGACATAAAAATGTAGTTTTGTAAGATAAATAAAGAGAATAGATTATAACACATATAATAATGTGTATAACCACAATTTGAGCTAATCAAATGGCTTATGCATAGCAAATACTTGATTTATGATAATTATATTCGAGAGTATTATTTAAAGAGAGCTGAGCATAAGATAGTCTGAAATTTGTTAAATTCATCAGGTTTATTAATGTTAACCCATAACCTCATGCTTAGTTCTACTATTTGTTCTGAGCGAGATACAATCTTAGTTTTGCGAGTAAATCTACCTATGTATCTGTCCGCATATAAATAATGTAAACTAGAAAAAAATAGTAAGAGTAAAAGATGTATCCAACAGACGTAACAGATAAGCAATGGGAAGAGATAGAGCTGATAATTCTAAAAGCAAAGAAGAAGCCAGCGACAGCATCGACAGTAAAATATGGAGATAGACTAATGCTGAATGCAATTTTATATGCAAACAAAACAGGTTGTCAGTGGAGAATGCTGCCA
>JBJOQB010000151.1:0-11607 GCA_046050125.1 Pseudomonadota bacterium | reverse complement strand
AGAAAAATTGATTGATGTGTTAATCTACTTGAAATCAATTGATAAACTTGCTGATTTGCCTGATTTTGCTGATGAATATGTTAGTAGATATGCTACGGAAGAGCAAAGGCAAGTATTTTATAGCTAAAAATTCGTGCCTATCATACATATGGAGGCAAGTATCAAGAATTTGTGCTTATTTGTCTGTATTTAATACTTTCATATTATTAAATACGCCATGTATAAATAAATATATTACTTACTCTATTAAGAAGTGTAAAATAACAAAAATAAGTGTCATTCCCGTGTAGACGGGAATCCAGTAAACATAAATTCTGAATACCTGCCTTCGCAGGTATGACGTATAATAAATATTATCAACTATAAATTTCTTGGATAACCTCTAAAAATCTTTCATTTTCAGAAGGCAAGCCAATTGAAACTCGTACATATTCATGTAATTCATAACTGCCTAGTGGTCGAATAATCACACCTTTTGCTAGCAATTTTTTATTTAATTCAGCCCCGCTAAATTTACCTGTGTGCATCATGATAAAATTGCCATAAGAGGGAATATATTTTATATCTAATTTATCCAAACCTTTGATAATTTGTGCATAGCCATACTTATTTGATATACATGTTTTATGCAAAAACTCATCATCATTTAAAGCTTGTTCAGCAGCAAGTAAAGCAAGGCTGTTTACATTAAAGGGTTGGCGAACACGGTTTAAATAATCGGTAATTTCAGCTGAAGCAACGCAGTAACCAACACGTAAAGCCGCTAAGCCATAAGCTTTAGAAAAAGTACGGCATACAATTAAATTGCTGTGTTGTTTTACCCATTCAATTGAATTGTATTGAAGTTCGGCATCTAAATATTCATTATAAGCTTCATCTAGTACAATAATAATGTTTTTAGGAACACCTTGAATAAATTTAACTAATTCGTCAGCAGGAATAAATGTACCTGTAGGATTGTTTGGGTTTGCTATGAAAATTAATTTAGTTTGTTGATTAATTGCATTTAGCATTCCATTTAAATCATGCCCATATTGCTCATTTGATTTTATAATTTGAGCTTGAGCACCCATGGCTTGCGTAGCTAATGCATAAACAGCAAAGCTATACTGGTCGTACATAATTGCTTCAGTGCGTGGATTAACCAAAGTGCGAGCAAGTAATTCTAAAATATCATTACTACCATTACCAAAAGTAATGCAGTTACTATCAATATTAAATTTTTTAGCAATCGCACTACGCAATTTAAATTGGTTAGCGTCAGGGTAACGAGCTGGCTCACTTTTATTTGCTTGGGTAAGGTAATCTAACATAGCTTGTTTCGCTAAATCTGAAATACCGTAAGGATTTTCATTTGAAGCTAATTTTACAATGCTTTTTGCATCAAGATTAAATTCTCGAGCAACTTCATCAATTGGTTTTCCAGCAATGTATGCACTCATTTGTGCTACATATTGTGGATATTCTAAATTTATATTTGAGTTTTCTAGTGTATTGGTAATGTTTGTGTTATTCATGGTATGTATTTTTATAATATATGCAGATATATATTATTATCTAATAATATCTAAAAAAGATATATAGCTTGCAAATTAGCGTGCATACAACCCTACAAACAAATCAATTGATAATTTTTATTGTTTTATTATATTATTTAATAACATACATAAAATTTTGCGAGGGAAAGTTATATGGTTTCTTGTAGCATGCAAACATGTAACAAATCATTAACATCAGTTGATGATTCTCAACATTTCTTACATTTATCAAATTATAGTGATAAAAAAGTTGAGGTTAAGTTAAATAAAGAAAATACAAATGCTAATGAAAAAAGCTTAGTCAGTATACCACCAAGCGGAGAAGTAACTTATTGTAAAAGTTGCTATACAGATTTTTTATCCGCTATTGGTAAGAATTTTTCAGGTTTTGTAGTCTCAAAAATTCACAAGCGTGAAGAATAACTATAAATAACATCTAATTATAGATGATAAATATTGCTTATCTGCCCCCAGTTAAGGCTTGAAATAAACCACTATTTTGAATACATGTGCTACATAATCCAGCTGCCCAGCCGTAGAAGTTGCTTGTTACATACGCTGGTTCTTTATAGCATTTTCTACATAAAGGATTTTAATTATTGAAAAATTGAGCTTCTTAATTTTCAACTCTTTGATGATTAACCAATTGTGTTGAAGCTCCACTATTTCCTGTAATTCTCATTTTTAAACTCCTTAGAAATTTATGAGTAATATTAATTTAAAGTGTATTTATTTGATTAAATAAACTTGAGATATTTTATATCTAGTAAACAATTTGTGCAATAATAAATTTAATTTGATTTCTCATGAGTTTCGCAATACTTGCTTTTTTTATCACTAGAAGAATATACAACTCTGCAAGGTGTGCTATATATATCTTTTGCTAAACTTCTATACTGTTCAGAATTATTTGTGGTTAAATCATCTAATTGAGGATTATTTTCTTTTACAAAAGTAGAACATATAACTTTACCTAAACCATTAATATACATAATTTTATCCTATTTATTTTACGTAATTTAAAATTAAACACGTAATTATATGTATTTAACAAAAGTTTGTACAACACTTTAATTAGTTTAAGCATTTTAAATTGCTTTTTGCGTATATAGAGTTATAATATTCCAAACGTCGAGTTCCAAATTGCAGGGCGTTGAATTATTAACTTTAATACTGCTAAAGCGATTTGCCTAATTGCCTAAGCATTGTAAATTAGGAGAGTATATGAGTGAACATTTATTTACTTCAGAATCTGTATCTGAAGGGCATCCCGACAAAGTAGCAGACCAAATATCTGATGCAATACTAGATGCAATTTTAAGCAAAGACCGCTACGCTCGAGTAGCAGCGGAAACTTTATGTAATACAGGCTTAGTGGTTCTAGCAGGCGAAATTACTACGCATGCAAGCGTAGATTATATCGATATAGCTCGCCAAACAATCCAAAGAATTGGTTATGATAATACTGAATATGGTATCGACTATAAAGGTTGTGCAGTAGCAGTATGTTATGACAAACAATCTCCAGATATTGCATTAGGCGTAGATGAAGGAAAAGGTTTAGACCTTGACCAAGGTGCAGGCGACCAAGGTTTAATGTTTGGGTATGCATGTACTGAAACGCCAACACTAATGCCAGCAGCTATCTACTACGCACATCGTTTAATGGAACAGCAGGCAACATTACGCAAAGTAAAAGCTCTGCCATGGTTACGTCCAGATGCAAAAAGCCAAGTAACATTAAAGTACAAAGATGGAAAACCTGTAGCGGTTGATACCATTGTTTTATCAACACAACATGCACCAGATGTAGAGTATACACATTTACGTGAAGCGGTAATTGAAGAAATTATCAAACCTGTAATGCCAAAACACTTAATGCAAGATGATGTAAAATATTTTATCAATCCAACAGGTAAATTCGTAATCGGCGGGCCTCAAGGTGATTGTGGATTAACAGGTAGAAAAATTATTGTGGATACTTATGGCGGTGCAGCTCCTCATGGTGGTGGTGCATTCTCAGGTAAAGACCCATCAAAAGTAGACCGTTCAGCGGCTTACGCAGGTAGATATGTAGCAAAAAATATTGTTGCAGCAGGCTTGGCTACACGTTGTTTAATTCAAATATCTTATGCAATTGGAATTGCTAAACCAACATCAATTATGGTTGATACATTTGGTACAGGTGTAATATCTGATGAAAAAATTGCACAATTAGTAGAAAGACATTTTGATTTAAGACCAAAAGGCATAATCCAAATGCTAGACTTACTACGTCCAATTTATACAAAAGTGGCTGCTTACGGGCATTTTGGTAGAGAAGATGCTGATTTCACATGGGAAGCAACAGACAAAGTTGATGCAATCAGGCAAGATGTGGGCGAGCATATTGTTAAGGAACGTCCCTCGGTATTAGTATAATTAATTAGATTATATAGAATAAGAATTCTTTAGAATGATAGCCATTATGCCAAAATAACATAATGGCTATTTTTTATTATAAAGAATTATATTTATAATTTAGTTCTAATTAATGCATGCTGTAAAGGAGAAAAACTTTTATTGCCTCGTATCTGAAACTCTTCAGAAATACTAAGCTCCCCGCAATTCTTTTCATATTTATCGTCTTTACTATTTCTTGGTTTATGTTTATATTCACTTGAATAAATATACCCATCTTTTTCTTGAGTTGCTGTTGGAAAATTTTCATAGTACGCAGAACCATAAGGTATATTGCTACGCCCTCTACACATACTATATATCACATTTGAATATCCAATCTTAGAAGTTAATTTTACAGCATCAAGTAAGGTGGGTTCTTTGTTTTTGCATACAAGTAAAGTATCCATGCTATATCTATCAGCACGCTTTGCAAATTCATATGAGCTAATTTTTTTATATGAAGCGAGTAATCTTATTTTATCTTTAAGTTGTTCGGGCGTTATTTTCTTTTGATTTGTCCTCATATTATGATTGAATAAGTAATTATCATCAGTATCTTTCAGAATACCAGCAGATTTTACAATATCATCATAACTAAAATTAGGATTTGTTTTATGAAAAACCTCAATTGCATTCTCATCTGGTATTATCGAAATAAATTGCTTATCTCGAGGGTTTGACTGCAATGACTTTGTGCCATAAGGAGTTAAAAAAGATGTTTTTTGTATTCCTAAATGCTTGATTGAGAATAATTTATTCATAGAATTACCATGAGATTGAGCACATAAAAAGCTAGAGTTTACAATTATTCTATTGCTATCCGCATTATTCTTTTTTGAAATAGGGCGAATGATAGTAAAGGATTTTACGCCATTCACATATAGTGGTATTCTAACTAATCTTGAGCCATTTGCTAAATCTAAAACCTTAACTTTAATTGGCTTACTTGTAATTCCATGTATGCCATTTTTTATGATTACGCTTTGTACAAAAACATTTTTAATTTTGGTGATATGTTTAATTGAAGGCGTGCTAAATGAGCTAGAATTTACAAAAAATCTTTGTCCCCAACAGCTTTTGCCATCTGGTTTGCTTTTAGATAAGGGTAAATATTCAGGTGCAAAGCTTTTTTTATCTAAGGCTAAGTCATTTAAAGAATCATAATTCAATTTTGATTTAGGAGTACTAACGGTATTTGCTGTATATTTAATAATGGGTAAATTATCAACATTACTCAAAATTAAGCTTTTATTATGATTTAATTTTATTTGCTGAAGACTGCGATTAAGTTTATTTTGTTGCTTTTTTGTTAAGCCATTGGTTGAAATTGTAGGAAATGCAAGAATGATAATCTCCAATTCATTTTTATTTATAATTTATAAATATTTATAACGCAAAAAAAACAGATTTGCAATAATTATTCAAATAATAAAAAAATATGCATTATTTTTGTAACAAAATTAAGGATAAACCGCATATAAGAACAGCCAAAAATATAGTATACTTTGAGCTTAAATAATAATATAAAACAATACAATGGAAAAATCTTCTACTAATCCTAGTACTGCAAATATCATACAACATAACAGTTTTGTAACTATACATTACACAATTTCTATACTAGATGAAAACAATCAAATTAATCAAACCATAGCGAATACATTTGATGGAACGCCTGCCACAATCACAATTGGATATGGCAATATTCCATCTACGCTAGAAGAGGTATTAATCGGAAAAACAGAAGATGAAGAAATTAATACCAATATTAAAAATGCATTTGGAGAGTATAACCAAGAGCTATTACAAGTAATTAGTAAAAATTTACTAGAACAGCAAAGTGCAGAGCAAAATTTTACCCAAGGCGACATTGTTTCTTTTACTAGTAATAAAGGGCAAATGGCGGGTACATTTATTCAACAAAATGAAAACGGCAGTGCATTATTTGATTTCAATCATCCGCTGGCAGGAAAAACAATTGCATTTAAAGCAAAAGTTATTGGCGTACTATAAGTATAATTATCAAAATATTACAAGAAAATTAAAATATTAAGCATCTAAAAATGCTTACAAAATATAGAATAAATCCCTATATTTACACTTATTTTATTATTGAAAAAACAACAAATACATGTTATAATCAGAAGTTGCTCTTAGCATATTTAAATTATGCTAGGTTTTATTAAACTTTCCTAGCCAATCGTAGTTAGGATATGGAGAAAATTATGAGCCTTGGATTACTGGGTCGCAAGGTGGGTATGACTGAAATTTTTGACGACGAAGGGAATTGTATTCCTGTAACCGTAGTTGAAATTGGTGATAACCACGTTACACAAATCAAAGTTGCCCAAACTGACGGATACAATGCCGTTCAAGTTACCTTTGGCGAACGTAAAGCTAGTCGTGTAAATAAAGCACAGATTGGTCATGTTGCTAAAGCAGGGGTAAAAGCAGGTGTTTTTACACAAGAATTCAGAATTGATGCTAAAAATATAGAGCAGTTCACAGCTGGTCAAGCTATTAGCGTTGATATATTTACAGCAGGTCAAAAAGTAGACGTACAAGGTACATCTATTGGTAAAGGCTATGCTGGTACAATTAAGCGTTATCATTTTAGTTCAGGTCGTGCTAGTCATGGTAATTCACGTTCACACAATGTTCCAGGTTCTATTGGTCAAGCCCAAGATCCAGGTCGTGTATTCCCAGGTAAACGAATGACAGGTCACTTAGGTGATGTAACACGTACAACACAAAATTTAGTAGTTGTAAAAATTGATAACGAACGTAAATTGTTATTAATTAAAGGTGCGATTCCAGGAGCAAAAGATGGTTTCGTTGTTATAACCCCTGCTGTAAAAGCTAAAGTAGCTTAAGGAGATATTAAATGGAATTAAAACTCCTAAATCAAAGTGGTGAATTAGCTCAGGGTGTACAAGCTTCAGAAGCAGTATTTGGTAAAGAATACAATGAATCTTTGATTCATCAAGTTGTGGTTGCTTACCAAGCAAATGCAAGAACATCTAGTAGTGCTCAAAAAAATAGAAGAGATGTAAGCCATACAACTGCTAAACCATGGCGTCAAAAAGGTACGGGTCGTGCTCGTGCTGGTATGTCATCTTCTCCATTATGGAGAGGGGGTGGTCGTACATTTGCAAATTCTCCAAACGAGAATTACAGCCATAAAGTAAATAAAAAAATGTACCGTGCTGGTATGCGTTCTATCTACTCTCAATTAGTTAGAGAAGGTCGCTTACAAGTAATCGAACAAATTAAATTAGAAGCTCCAAAAACTAAATTATTAGCTCAACGTTTCAAAGCAATGGGTCTAGAGTCTGTATTAGTAATTACAGAAGAAGTAGATGATAATTTATACTTAGCTTCTCGTAACTTAGCACACGTTGCTGTGTTAGAGCCAAGACACGTTGATCCACTCTCGTTAATCTATTTCGATAAAGTAATAGTAACAAAAGGTGCGATTACTCAAATTGAGGAGATGCTAAATGACGAATAGTAATCAACAAAACAATAGCCATCGTTTATTTCAGATTATTCAAAATCCAGTAATCTCTGAAAAATCTACATATGTTGCTGAAAAACACAATCAATATGTATTTAAAGTAGCTAGAGATGCAAGCAAACTTGAAATTAAACAAGCTTTAGAAAGCATATTCCAAGTAGAAGTTATTGCTGTTAACGTAGTAAACCGTAAAGGTAAACAAAAACGTTTCGGTAAGTACAATGGTCGTAGAGATCATCAACGCTTTGCTTATGTAAGTCTAAAAGCTGGTCAAGACATTGATATAGAAGCGGAGATTAAATAATGGCATTAGTAAAAGTAAAACCTACCTCGGCTGGTCGTCGTGGCATGGTAAAAGTAGTGCATTCGCACTTACATAAAGGTAGCCCATTTGCCGCTTTATTAGAAAAGCAAAGCAAAACTGCTGGCCGTAACAATAATGGTCATATTACCACTCGCCATAAAGGTGGTGGTCATAAACAACATTATCGTAAAATTGACTTCAAACGTAATGATAAAGATGGAATAATTGCTAAAGTAGAGCGTATTGAATACGATCCAAATCGTACATCACATATTGCTTTACTATGTTATGCAGATGGTGAAAGACGTTATATTTTAGCAACTAAAAATATGTACGTTGGTCAAATCATCGTTAATGGTTCACAAGCTCCAATTAAAGCAGGTAACTGCTTACCATTAGCTAATATTCCTGATGGTACAAATATTCACTGTATCGAAATGTTACCAGGTAAAGGTGCTCAAATGGCACGTAGTGCTGGTGGTACAGCATTGTTACAGGGTAGAGATGGTGAATATGCTCGTATTCGTCTACGTTCTGGTGAAGAGCGTCGTGTATTATTACGTTGCCGCGCTTCAATCGGTGAAGTAAGTAATGAAGAGCATAGCTTACGTAAAATTGGTAAAGCTGGTGCAAATCGTTGGCGTGGTATTCGTCCTACCGTTCGTGGTGTGGCGATGAACCCAGTAGACCATCCACATGGTGGTGGTGAAGGTAAAACTGGAGAAGGTAGAGTTCCTGTTTCTCCATGGGGTACACCAACTAAGGGCTATAGAACACGTCGTAACAAACGTACTAATAGCATGATTTTAAAACGCCGTCACAAACGTTAATACCTAGGAGTTAATTTATGGCACGTTCATTAAAAAAAGGTCCGTTTTGTGATGAGCATTTACTTGATAAAGTAGAAAAAGCTATTGCAAACCGTGATAAAAAACCTGTTAAAACATGGTCACGTCGTTCAACGATATTACCTGTTATGATAGGAATTACTATCGCTGTGCATAATGGTCGCCAGCATGTACCTGTACAAATTACCGACCAAATGGTTGGTCATAAATTAGGGGAATTTGCAGCAACACGCACATTCAAAGGTCATGCAGCTGATAAAAAAGCTAAGAAATAAGGTGTATTATGCAAACAGAAGTTAAAGCTATACATAAAGGTGCACGTATATCTGCACAAAAAGCTCGCTTAGTGGCTGACCAAGTTCGTGGTTTGCCAATCGAGGCTGCATTGAATTTATTAAAATTCAGCCCGAAAAAAGCAGCTGTATTAATTAAAAAAGTAGTTGACTCTGCTGTGGCAAATGCTGAACATAATGAAGGTTTAGACATTGACACATTAAAAGTGAAAACTATTCATGTAGACAAAGGGGCTTCTTTAAAACGCTCGATAGCTCGTGCAAAAGGAAGAGGCAATATGATTGAAAAACAAACATGCCACATCACTGTGGTACTTGCTTAAGGAGTTGTGATGGGACAAAAAATTCATCCAACTGGTTTTCGCCTAGTAGTATCGCGTGACTGGTCTTCGCGTTGGTATGCGAAAAGACATGAGTTTGCAGACTTTTTAAAGAAAAGTATTAAAGCTAGAGAATATATCAAAGCAATTAAAGACGCTGCTATCAGTCGTACAATTATTGCTAAGACTTCTAATGCTGCAAAAATTACAATTCTTTCTGCAAAAGTTAGTCGTTTAATTGGTAAAAAAGGCGAGCATTTAGAAATTCTAAAAAAAGCTTTACAACCAATTTTAGGCATGCCAGTACATATTACTGTTGAAGAAGTGCGTAAACCAGAATTAGATGCACAATTAATTTCTGAGAATATTGCTCAGCAATTAGAAAAACGTGTAATGTTCAGACGTGCTATGAAGCGTTCAATCCAAAATGCTATGCGTTTAGGTGCACAAGGTGTAAAAATTGAATGTTCAGGTCGTTTAAATGGCATCGAGATTGCTCGTTCAGAATGGTATCGTGAAGGTCGTGTGCCTTTACATACATTACGTGCAAATATCGAATATGGTTTCTCAGAAGCACAAACTACGTATGGTATTATCGGTATCAAAGTTTGGGTATATAAAGGCGATACATTAGGTCGTAAAGATGCTGCTGAAGCTAATGTTGCTCCAGCTGAAGACGATAAAAAACGTAATAATAAACGTAATGATCGTTCTGGTAAACGTGATGATGATAGAAGACGTGTGCGTAGTAATAATAAACCAAAACAATCTGACGCTTCTAGCTCAGAGAAAGTTCAGGGGTAATTTATGTTATTACAACCAAGACGTACAAAGTACCGTAAAGAACAAAAAGGGCGTAACAAAGGCTTAGCTACTACAGGTAATAGCATTGCTTTTGGTGAATACGGTTTGAAATCAGTTCAACGTGGTCGCATTACAGGTAGACAGTTAGAAGCTGCTCGTCGTGCAATGTCAAGACATATTAAGAAATTAGGTAAAATATGGATTCGTGTTGCTCCTGTTAAGCCAATTACACAAAAACCTGCAGAGGTTCGTATGGGTAATGGTAAGGGTAGCGTGGAGTACTATGTTGCTGAAATTCGCCCAGGTACAATGATATTTGAGATAACTTGTGGTGGTGATGAAGCCTTAGCTAGAGAAGTTTTCCGTAAAGCAGGTGCTAAGTTCCCAGTTAAAACTATTTTTGTTTCTAAACAAATAGGAGCATAGCATGAAAGCATCAGATTTAAAAGGTAAAACAGTAGCTGAACTTAATCAAGAATTAAGTGGTTTACTCAAACAACAATTAGGCTTACGCATTAAAAAGTCTTTGCAACAATTAGAAAATACTAGTTTATTATCTAAAGTGCGTAAAGATATAGCGCGTGTTCGTACAGTATTGGCACAGCTTAAGGCTCAAGCTAAGCAAGCTGCTCAAAACGCAAATAATGCATAAAGGGTAATTATGACAACGCAAGAAAATACTCAAGAGAAAAAAGGCTTATCACGCACTCTACAAGGTCGTGTAGTTAGTAATAAAATGGATAAAACCATTGTAGTATTAGTTAGTCGCAAGGTTAAAGATGCACGTTATGGTAAATACGTAGCTAAATCTAAAAAATACCATGCTCATGACGAAAGTAACCAATACAATGTTGGCGATTTAGTGGAAATTGTGGAAACACGCCCTATTTCAAAAACTAAAGCATGGTCTGCATCTCGTTTAATTGAAGCTAACAAAGGCTAATTTGGTAGTACTATAGGCTATATTTTTATGATTTTATTCATATTTTTATAGTCTTAGTATTTCTAAATACTTGTAAAACGTGAAAGCATATTAAATTTAATATAGCTGATATTTTAAGGAGCCATCATGGCTGTTCAACAAAATAAGAAATCGCCATCGAAACGCGGTATGCACCGCTCTCATGACGCTTTAACAGCTCGTACTTTGTCTGTTGACTCTGTATCTGGTGAGGTACATATACGTCATCATATTACACCAGACGGTTACTACCGTGGTAGAAAAGTAATTCAAGCTAAAGTTAAAGCTGTTGTAGCTGTAAAAGCTAATGCGAATAAAAAACGTAAACGTAAATAATTTTAGATAACTGATTAATTAAAATTAGTTATTTTACAATTCACGTGCATACGTTTTTATACAGGGGTTTAGTTCTGACTTTAATCAATTAGGTTATTGATAGTATTTTCCCCTCTCATTTTTTATCTCATAAATTTCAATTGTCAAATTATTTAATTAAATTAATATATGGTTATATAAATTGTTGTAATATTTTTGTATTATTTGCATTTTTATTCTTATATTTATTTATATCCTTATCCCT
>JBJOQB010000150.1:0-3316 GCA_046050125.1 Pseudomonadota bacterium | reverse complement strand
GGAATTATGGTTTATTGATGCAAAGACCCCTATCAAGTATATCACTTGTTAATGGCATCATAGCAGGAAAATTTATACAACTAGATAATAAAAACATAATATTATTTTTTAGTTTTAAATTTTACTTTACCCACCTTTAGTTGTATACTGAATCTAATTAAGCACTGTGCTAATAATACTATTAATAATATGCCCAGAAAAAAAACTAGTAGTGTAAATGATATAAATTCAAACACTTCAAATATCTCAAGTACTAATAATGAATCTAATCCAAATAATATAAACAATAATATAAAAAAAACTAAAGACATAAAATCTACTAAAACTCCCTTTCTAAGCTATACAGGTAGGTTATATAAGCAAAAAGATGGTAGTGGAATTTTAGTTGATATTAATAAACAACAAGAGATTTCAATTCAAGCTAGAGATTTAGCAAATGTTTGGCATACAGATACATTAAGTGTACAAGTTGATAGTTTTTCAGTTGTACATAGCCTAGAAATTATACAACGTGGCATAACTAATATTTTAGGTAAAGCCTCAAAACAAAACAATTATTGGGTATTAACTCCTGAAGACCACAAAATCCCATTAATGTATGTTGATAATAATTGCTTAAAAAACATCGAGCTTAAAAAAGATGATATAGTTTACGCAAAAATCATGTCATATCCTGATGCAAATCAAAGAACTGGAATTGTAGAAATTATCGAGGTTATGGGCGAATTTGACGATGCTGGCATAGAAATTGATATGGCAGTCAAAAAATATAATCTGCCACATGAATTCTCACAAGAAGTAGAAAAAGAATTAAGCCAAATTCCTAATATACCTGCAAAAAAAGATTATAAATGCAGAGTAGATTTAACAGATATAGAATTTGTAACTATAGATGGAGAAGATGCTCGAGATTTCGATGATGCAGTATATTGTGAGCCATGTGCAATCTATAATTCTAAAAAGCCAAATGCAATGCGTTTGCTTGTTGCAATTGCAGATGTTAGCCATTACGTAAAACCACAAACAGCACTGGATACCGAAGCAATAAACCGAGCAACATCAGTATACTTTCCACGCAAAGTTATACCAATGCTACCTGAAAAGCTATCAAATGGATTATGTTCACTTAATCCGCATGTAGATAGATTATGCATGGTATGTGATATGGTAATTGATGCAAAAGGTAATGTATATGCATATCAATTTTACAATGCAGTAATGCACTCAAAAGCTCGTCTTACTTACAATATCGTAGCTAATATTTTAGATATAGAAAAAGCAAAAAATGATAATAGTTCTAATTCTAAATCTAAAAAAGATAAATCAGATTTAAATCATGAAGAATATAATAAATACATTGATGTAGTTCCTCAAATTAATAATTTATACAATGTATTTCAAACATTATTAGGTGCAAGATTACAACGTGGTGCAATTGATTTTGATACGCAAGAAACACAAATGTTGTGTGCAGAAAACGGCAAAATTGAGAAAATAATTCCTCGTAAACGTAATGATGCACATCGTCTGATTGAAGAATGCATGTTAGCAGCCAATGTTTGTGCAGCTGATTTTATTAGCAAAAACCATGATTCTTTATATCGTATACATGGTCAACCTAATCCAGAAAAATTGTTGCAATTGCAAAATTACTTGCAAGGCTTGGGCATAAGATTATCTTTAGATAAAAACCAAACAACGCCAACTAAAAATATTGCAGATGTTTTACATCATATTCAAACAAGACCAGACGGCAAAGTGCTACAAACAATGATTTTACGTACAATGCAACAAGCGGTTTATGATAATGCAAATATTGGGCATTATGGATTAGCATATAAAGCCTACACCCATTTTACAAGCCCAATTAGGCGTTACCCTGATTTGTTAGTACACAGAACAATTAAATCAATTCTTGAACAAAAAACTTATGAGCCATACATTCCTGCAACGATTGAAATTCATAGCCTTCCAGCTAAAAATGCACAGGGGAATTTTAAGCTAAATAATGATAAAAATGGCGTAAATAATAAGCAAAATATAGAAAAAATTAACCCACATAAACCAGCAAAACCAAATAAAGCAAAACAAATTTGGCATATGTTAGGCGGGCATTGCTCAGCACTTGAAAGAAGAGCAGATGAAGCAAGTCGAGATGTTGAAGCATGGCTTAAATGTTACTTTATGCAAAGCAAAGTTGGCTACACATATACAGGCTGTGTAAGTGCAGTTGTGCCATTTGGTTTGTTTATTCAATTAGATGAGTTATATATTGATGGTTTAGTTCATGTTAGCGAACTAGGCAGGGATTACTTTGTATACGATGAAGCTAAGCAACAAATGTATGGCAAACAGAGTAAAAAGGTATTTAAAATAGGCGATAAAGTAACAATTAAAGTTACAAAAGTTGATATTGCAAGCCGAAAAATAGATTTTATTTTAGTAAAAGATGATATGAATATGAATAAAAATATATCATCTAACCTAGATGGAAGTAATATCTCTGATAATAAAAATAGGCAAATAAATAACCGAATAAAAAAATCAGATGATATAATAAAATCATCAGAGGCTAAACCATCGAGAGCTAGAGGGGCAAAAGCAAATGCGAGAAAGGCATCTTCTGCTAAATCTAGCCAAACCCAAGCTAAAACAACAAGCAAGGGAAAAAGTAATTCTCAATCTAAGCCTAAATCTGTTGCTAATAATTCAACTAAAACAGCTAAAAGTACAAGCTCAAAAACTAGGAAAAAGTAAATAGTAGTTAAAATTATAAAATAATGGAAAATACAACTATACGTATGGCAATAGCCTACGATTTTGACGGGACATTGTCAGCTGGGAATATGCAAGAATATGATTTTATTCCCGCATTAAATATGACATCACATCAATTTTGGGAATATGTCAATAAAATCAAGCATGATAATAACATGGACGGCATTTTAGCCTATATGTACGCCATGCTTGAATCTGCAAATAAACATAAAATACCTGTAAAGAAAGCTGATTTTAACAATTTCGGTAAAAAAATTAAGCTTTTTGATGGCGTAGAAACTTGGTTTAGTCGCATAAATACTTATGCTCAAAGCAAAAATGTTCAAGTTGAGCATTTTGTTATTTCATCGGGTTTACGTGAAATGATAGAAGGCACAACTATACATCAAGAGTTTAAGCAGATATATGCCTCTGGGTTTATGTTTGACCACAATGGTGTAGCATGTTGGCCAGCCCTAGCTATCAATTATACAAATAAAACACAATTTTTATTTAGAATAAATAAAGGTAGTTTAGATGTTTTTGATGATAGCGTGAT
>JBJOQB010000149.1:0-10866 GCA_046050125.1 Pseudomonadota bacterium | reverse complement strand
ATGTACTTGATGCCTTGGATATGTACTCATTACAGCACAAAAAACCTGTAAGCTTAGTTATGCTCAAAAAAATGTTACAAGAGTGGGCAGCTTAGATAAAATCATCTCATAACATAAAAATGCAATCTGATAATAATTATAATAATAAGCTTAATTTAGATATAGATACTAACCATAAAATAACTCATAATCAAGTTCTAAAACTCGCCACCAAATTATCACATATAAGCTGGAAAAAACAATATAGGCACTATCAACAAAATTATCATCATATTTCTTCATCATCTTATTACAACTACTGGCTTCATTATAAAAACTCAATTACTCAAGCATTAAAGCAACATAATTTTAAAGTAAGAGTTTTATATAATCAGCAAATACAAGGTATATGGCATCGTCATGTACTACTTTATGCATTCAATCGCCCCTTTATGTATGCAATTACCCATACTAAATCGCCAATTACATTTGGACTATCTAGTTTAGGAGGTAGCTCTTTAGGTAGTTTATTATTCAAAAATTATATATATAAAAGTGAGTTTGAGTTTTGCTCTACTAATATATTAAAAAGTATGCATAAAAATTACAGGCAATTATATGGTAGAAAAAGAATTTATAAAAAGAAGAATGCTGAATTGATATTATATGAGTTTTTATTATAGATGAATTTATTTAGGCTGAAATATACCAAATAATTATCACTTAGCTATATCGAACTTATAATAAATAATGTATTCTAAAACTAAAACATAACGATGATAAAGAGATTAAATATGCAACGCAGAACATTCAATAAAAGTTTACTACTCCTTAGTGCAAGCAGTGTAGCAGGTGTAAGCATTACTAATTCAGCATTTGCTCAAGCTCAAAATATGAATGCCAATTTGGAAGCTGCTGCAAATACTGTATCCAATCGAATTAACCAAAGCAACGCAAATCCTGTTGCAGATAAAAGAACAGGTTTTGGACTAAAAACTATACAAGAAACAATTAATGCAATTACAGGAGGTTTAAAACCTCAAGAAAGTAATTTAATTTACTTACAAAAAATTGCAAACCAAGCCCCTGACGGTAGACGTGTTCCAATTGAAATTAGCTCATCTTTAACTAAAGTTGAAAAAATTGCTATTTTATTTGATAAAAATCCAAATATTTTATGTGGGATTTTTGATTTTAATGAAAATCTAGAACCATATATTTATACCAGCGTAAAAATGCAACAAAGCGGTACTTTGAATATATTAGTAAAATCTAATAATAATTGGTATATAGCCAAAAAAGTAATCAAGGTATTAATTGGTGGATGTGGGGCTTAATTATATATTAAATTAAAAGGATTTTCTTATGACGACTAATACAGCTAATGAAAAAATATCTTCTTCTACAACCTCTGTGGGCTTAGGCACAATTAGCATTAAAGCCCGTGAAGAAAAAGGCATCACTACAATAAAAATGCTTATCCGCCACCCAATGGAAACAGGGCAACGTAAAAATGAAGATGGCGAATTAGTACCAATAAATTATATAACAAAGGTTAGCGTAGTTAATAATTTAAATAAGCAAACAATTTTTAATGCCAACTGGGGAGCATCAATTGCAAAAGACCCAATTATGGCATTTAAGGTTAAAGGCTTAAAAAAAGGCGATGAAATAACCATTATTTGGCAAAATCATCTAAATGTAGAGCAATTGCAAAAGGCGGTTGTGGAGTAAAATCTTCAATCAATTTTTAATTATTCCAAAAACATCATTTGTTAATCGGCAAAGGTCTTTTTCATCCTGTAGACAACCATTAAAAACTTTACATAGAAGTGTTAAGTCGCCAACGTCATGTGCTGGAGCATATACTATATACATAGGTTTGATATTTGTAGCTCCATTTTTATATGCTGTTTCTGTTCTTCTATATTAACAATCATAATTTAAAGGACTAGCTCCATTAAGCTAATTATAATGATGTGTGCCATTTGTATCAGTTAAAACATAACCTGAAAAATCTCCTTTTGGTGGATTTGGAGATGAAATTCTAAACTCTGATTTACCATCTACAGTAACATCTTGTACTTGAACTTTAGGGTATAAAGTTCTTTTAATTATTGGTTGATTATCTCTATATTTGGTTTTGAATGTTGTAAACGACTAATATATTTACTTAATAAGTTATCTTTCATAATTAATTTATTAAAAATAATTATTATATATTACATATACATACAAAACATAAATTAATTATTTATCTTTTTTCAAAGCTAAGCTTGAAACCTTCCTTACTAAAGCCCAATCTTTTGAGTAAGTTACAGGTACAAATTCATCATTACCATTTAATAAAACCTTATTCTTTTCGCTAAATTTATATTTATAAAAACATTGCTGTAATTTTCTTGTTACCAAAGGATTTAGTTTATGGTAGTAAGAAAAGCTGTTAGTTGGAAAGCCACTACTTTTCCAAATTACATTAAAATCATTTTCATTAATTTCTTTAGATAAAATCATACGTTTAAATACATCTGAAGCTACTGCTGCTGCATCGTAGAAACCATTTTTAACACCCATAATTGATTTATCATGACGCCCCGAAAATTCAACATTGTAATCAACTTCTGGCTTTAGCCCTAAATCTGGAAATAATGCCCTTGGTGCTAAATTACCTGAATTTGATGATGGCGTTGTGTGTGCTATTTTTTTACCCTTAAGGTCGCTTGGTTGTTTATAACCTGAATTTTTTCTAACAATTAATAATAATTGATAACTTTCATTTTGATTTTGTGTACCTCGACTTGCAAATGGTACTGCACCTGCTTGATTTACCGCTAAAATTGTTGCACCAGCACCAAAAGATGCAATATGAATTTTACCTGATTTCATTGCCTCAATTACATGAGCTTCCTGATATACAGGGTAAATTAATACAGGCGTTGACATGCATTGCTGTAGATGATTAACAAAATCGCCATAAACCTGCTCGTAAAAGCTAGCATCTTCTATCGTTGCAAATGCCAAGTTTAATGTTTTGGGTGTAATCCAATCTTTTTTATCTTTAGGTAAATCTGCTAGCATATCCTCATTTTCATCACATAAAACACTAGCATTACTGCTATTATCAGATAGTGCTTTGCAAGCAAATACATTTGTCGATAAAGCACTTAAAGTGCTTAAAAAGACCAATGATAGAAGTGTAAATGTCTTATTATTTTTCATAGTGTTACCATTTAGAATTAGCTAAGTTCTACTTTAAAAGTATAGTATCTTTATAATATAAAATACATGCGATTTTAGTTTATGTATAAATTTTAATACGATATTATCCTATTTTATATACAATAATTTTTGTCATCATATAGACATAATTTGGGCTTATATTTTATGTATTTTGCCTTTATAATTACTAATTACAGCCTTAATTTACCACATTATTTATGTGCAAAATATATGTTTAAATCCTTTAAATCACCTTCATTTTATTTATTTGTCGCCTTGTTATACCTACAGTATGTTACATGGTTTGGCTGGGGTGGCTGGCTGATGATAAGCGAAATGGAAAAAGATGTTTTGCAAGCCCAACATAGAAATACCGTATTAAAATCAAATAACGACGTTATAAAACAACAAATAGAAGACCTAAAACAAGGAGACTCTAGCCTAGAGGATATAGCTCGTATTAAACTAGGTATGATAAAGTCTGATGAAATCTTGGTAAGACCTAAAAACTAGAAAAATAAATGTATGGTATATCAAGATTATTTTGCTTAAAGTTTAACTGGAGACAAATATTATGATGACAGAATTATTAGATAAAACTTTGGGTATGCTTATATATTTATTTACAAGCCTTGAAGGCTGGTCGTTTAACTTCAGCTTGATTTATGTGATTTTAAGCATTAGAAAAAATAAGTATTCATGGGTATTTGCTATAATATCAAGCATTTTATATGGTATAGTTTGCCTAGATTACAAAATGTATCCAACTGCTGGCTTACAATTATTTTTTGTGCTAAGTAGCATTTATGGATTCATACAATGGAATAAATATAGTAACAAAAAAGTAGCTACGAAGATAGAAGATAAAAATAAATCAGAAAAAACACCTTGGGATTACACTCAATTAAGCAAAAATGCTTGGGGTTTATTTTCAAGCTTAACTGTTTTATTAGCTGGTTTAATATCTATAACCTTGCTTTTATTTACAAAATCAACTAATCATTTAAGCTTATATGTTGAATCATTTGCAACAGCAGGAAGTTTAGTTGCACAGTACTTACTAGCTAGAAAATGTATACATAACTGGCATTTTTGGTTTGTTGTAAACATTGCTTATGTGTTTGTTAATATGTACCAATCATTATATTTTATGGCTATTTTATATGCTATTTTTATGGTGCTAAGCATTCAAGGATATGTAAGCTGGAAGAAAAAAGATAAACAAGAATTAGCTAAAACCGAGTCAAACACAAGCGATAGTAATATAAATATACATTCTAATAAATCATCAATTCAACACAATGAAGAGCTCATACAGATTAAGCAAATGGTATAAATTTACACAACATAAACTATCATATTATAGCTTCATTTTACTGTGCATATTCACACTATGCACATTACCGCTAGAGCTGATAAGCAATGATAAACCATTAATTATCAGTTATCAAAATAAAATTTATTTACCATTCATTCATGATTATTCTGATAGTACTTTTGGCGGTAGTTTAGCTGGCCAAGCTGACTACCTTGACCCATTTATCAGAAATGCAATTACAGGACAAGATGGAGCTAAAATTAACCAAAATAATTGGGCAATTTATCCATTAAATCAATATAACCAAAATACTATTAATTATTTTTATCCAAATCCAAACCCTGCCCCACCAAGTAAAGTAAATTATTTTGGCACAGATGATGCAGGGCGTGATATTTTATCTAGGTTGCTTTATGGATTGAGGCTATCACTTTGGTTTGGTTTTGCATTAGCGATTATAAATTTAGCAATTGGAGCTGTAATTGGAGCTGTTCAGGCTTACTTTGGTGGTAAAGTTGATTTAATTACGCAAAGATTTTTGGAAATATGGGGGAATATTCCAGAAATGTACTTATTGATTATCATTGCATCGATATTCCAGCCGAATATTATTCTATTATTAATAATATTTTCGCTGTTTAGTTGGATTGGCACATCGGATTATATACGTTCTGAATGCTTTAAAATCAAAGAAATGGATTACATAAAAGCAGCTAAAATTACAGGTTTAAGCAATTGGCAAATTATCAAACGTCATATGCTACCAAATGTTATTACACCTCTAATCACTATGTTTCCATTTAAAGTTAGCCAAGGAATTATTGTTTTAACTGCTATGGATTTTTTAGGTTTAGGTTTGCCACAAACAACGCCTAGTATGGGTAGCTTACTTTCTCAAGCAAAATCAAATTTAGAAGCATGGTGGATATCTGTTCCTACAGTGGCGAGTATTACGCTAATTGTTTTACTACTTACTTTTATTGGCGATGGATTAAGACAAGCATTTAATGTGCAGAAATAAGCAAATATATGAACAAAAAATTACAATTAAAAAACTTATGCCCATGTGGCACAAATTTAGACTATAAAAACTGCTGTGGTCAATGGCATGATAATCAAAGCAATCATTACTTGAAAGCACCAAGTGCTGAGCAATTAATGCGTTCTCGCTATAGTGCATTTGTGTTAAAACTAGAACAATATTTACTTGATACTTGGCATGCAAATACTAGACCTCAAAGTTTAGATTTTACAAATGACAATACCAAATGGCTAGGGCTAACCATTATTAGCAAATCACAACAAAATGATACTAATGCAACTGTTGAATTTATTGCAAAAAATAAAGTAGGCGGTAAATCATGCAACATATATGAAAATAGTAGCTTTGTGCTTGAGGGAGGAATTTGGTTGTATGTTGCAGAGAATAAGGGCTAAATAGTAAATTTAGCCTTTTTATTTTTATATTAATCTACGAATTACCTATTAACAATTGAATTATAACGAGCTGGTATTTTATTTTCTCCATAGGATATTGGTATATATTCTATATTAGGTGTAAACTTTGTACCTAGCGTAGACAAGCTACTGCTAGAATTTTCACGCATCAACTTAATTAATTCTTGATGTATATCTTGAGTTAATTTCTCAGCATTTGTTTTATATTCTGATAAATGCTTAGGACTTTTATCATCATTTAATTCACTAATTATATTGAATAATTTTGTCACAAATATACCTAACGTAGATTTTATTACATCAAATTGTTGTTCTAATTTTTTCTCTTCTCGTTTATCTGAATTTAAGCTTGACATTCTACTCACTTTATTTTTAAGATTAGTTGTTGCAGATGTACCTTTTTTATCAAATAAGGTAATACCTTGATTAGTATCTTTAATTAGTCTTTGAATATCAATATTTTTATTATCTATCATATTTGTAGAAGATTGTTGTCTTAATTGATTTATTCTATCTAATTGAGCACTACATAAACTAGCTGTCATGATATTATTATAAGCAAAGCATATAAACCTCTCTAATGATTGCATTACATCTTGTATATTATCACAATCTCCATATATATCATTTATTGATGTAAGTAGTTTTTCATCTTTCCTTAAAAGCACCATAAATGATACCTTACCAATAATATTTATAGTTAATATTATTGGCATTGCAAAAGAAGTGCTACCACACATATTTATAAATTCTTGTGTTTTTGATGCAGCAACACAAGCTTTAGATAATGCATCTGCACCATTACTAATTCCTG
This sequence comes from Pseudomonadota bacterium, assembly GCA_046050125.1. Classification (GTDB taxonomy): domain Bacteria; phylum Pseudomonadota; class Gammaproteobacteria; order Burkholderiales; family Burkholderiaceae; genus JAHFQJ01. The sequence continues at coordinate 4,078 of JBJOQB010000149.1, read as the reverse complement.
CTTCTAATTTAATTTTAGTATTTAAAGGTACATTTGTATTTCTTACATCCGCATTAGCTTTTAATCCATCTACAACATTTCTAAATCTTGAAGCTAAATCATTTAAAAATGGGTCTTTATTTATCATAAATGCTTGCATAAATGGAATGCATGGCATATATATAGTTTTTAATTCGTATAGCATATAAATCAATTTTTCAGCATTATCATAATCCCCTTTTTGTATGAAATCATTAATGCTACCAGCTGTTTTCTTCCTAGTACTCCCAATTAGTTTTTCAGATAAAATATTAGAGAAATTGCAAAAATCTCGTTCTAACATAATATAATTATCACTTGGGTTATGTATATCCATGTCCCTTGGTGATAAGCGTTGAATTTGACCTAACACTGAATTAATGCTTGTAATTTCTGGATATAAACGTAATAGGCTACTATCTCTTAATGTTATTTGATGAGATGCTGGAACATATGGAACTACTTGCATATTATCATCATAGCTATATGGTTGTGATGAATATTGTACTAATTGACTAGAATAGGCATCGTTATTATTACCTAAATAGTAACTTTGATTTAATCCCACTTGCATATTAGCATATGTTGGTTGTGGTACATTATATATAGATTGTGGTCTGACTGGCGGTTGGCTTAATCTTAATGATGATGTTCTATCAACCATACTTAACTGAGAAGCCCCAAAACTATCCACTCTAGAGTTTGAAGTTGAGCTTACTTTTCTACCATAATTTTTAATTTTACTATCTATACTTGCAGTTCTTTTTTCACAGCTGATAATTGCATTTTTATGAAATCTATATTCATCACTATTTATGGCATAAATTCCACTATTTATTAAAACTTCATGCACTTTGTTTAGCTTAGTTGATAGTTCATGTAAGTTATGTAAAAGTGGCAATTCTTGTGATTTATCACGTATTCTGCTTTCTTTTTGTAAGTTTATATTTTCTAAATAGCCTTCTAGCTTTGCTTTAAATCCTTCTAATGATTTATTTTGATGCTCTTCTATATAAATATCTAAATAGCCGACTATCATATTTATTTCTTCTTCTATTTTTATAGAATAATATAATCCGTCACTAAAACTTTTAATCTTTTTTAATAAATCATTACTATGTTGAGTAATTAATAATTTACCAAGCTTAATTTCTGCGTGTGAATCACTAGGTAGGCTATCACAAATTTCTAAAAGCCTTTTATTTGAAGTATACTCTTGGAAACAATATTCCAACTCGCTAATATTGCTTTGACCTTTTTTAATTAGACTTTGTTGCTTCACTATATCAATTAAATCGGACATATCACTTTTATCAATTTGAAAGTCTGTATTAATTAATGAAATAAAACTTAATTTCTTTTCAGCTATTGATGGACTGAATATCTCTTGCTCATCTAATGAAAAAGAAAATCTATTAGAAGCTCTAGATTGTATGGAATTGTTACGAATCATATTATTTAATTCAAATAAAAGTTTAAAATGGCAATAGGTTCTGCTTAAAATAAACAGAACCCTAAAATTAGTTCTTCAATAAATATACTATTTTAATCTACCTATTTTTGTTCTAAATGAACCACCGAGAGATTTTATAGCACTGCTATCACCACTTAAAGCATCATTTAAAGCATTGCTTAAGCTATTATTAGCAGCAGGCTTTCTACTACTATTTACTCTATGTGGTGATGTCATTGTTTGCCCATATAAACCATTACCAAATGATGGTGTAGATGGAATACCACCAAATCCATTACCACTATAATCTATTGAATTAGATGTATTACCTATACTCATATTTGCCATACTTTGATGTATACTCATACTTGCTTGCATTTTTTTGCGTATTTGCGTAACATCTGACTTAAACAGATGATTACTTGGTATAGGGTATCTAGCATCATAATCAGTAGGCTCTCTTACTAAATGAGGTACTAAAAACCCATATTGCTTAAGAATTTTTGCCACATCTTTTTTAATTGCATCAGGAAGAGTTCTCATCTTAGTAGAAGTTAAATCTAATATGTGAGGAAATTCTTCATCTTCTCCTAGAACTGCCTTTGCTCCATAAGATGATTTTTGATGTTTTGCAGTTAGAATATCTCTTAATTGAGATAATTCTTGTGCCATAACAGCACTCTTACTATAAATATCAAATTGCTCATCACTAATCCAATCTTCTGGTACACCATAAAACGTTGCTAAATCTTTTTTGATTTTAAAGTGTACTTCATCAATAGTATCAACACTTGGTTTTATAGATCCAGATGTTGCCATTAACTGATATAATCCATTAGAAAAGTCTATTATACCGCCATGAACATCAAAGAACTGTTTACGCTCGTCTGGCTTAGAATCCACTGCATTAATGTGTACATTTAATAAATTTTGTTTAGTAACACCTTTTTTTAATGCATCTTCTGTACTTGGATACAAATTACCATTTCTATCTATAGCTAAATTATCTAATAAATTTAACGTAGCTACGTTTGTAGGGTCATCTGTACAAATTCTGATTGTTATTGGATATTTAGTCCAATGTTGTTGCAATCCTTCTAGTAAATGTTTAGGAATAGATAAATTGCCATTCCTATCTTGACTAATATGAAAATTAGGATAATTTCTTGAAATAAATAATACAATATTATCTAATGCTGCTTGACCACACTGAGTTGCATACTCTGCATACCTTCTACCATAAGTCTCCACTAATGACGTTTCTTTTTGCTCTTTAATACCAAATATATCGTTAATTCTAAATCTAGCAGCAAGACCTATACTATCATCTGCATCACCATCTTGAGATATAGTTATATGGGCAGGAGTTCCTGCTCTTATGTTCCTATCTAGTACTGATGATAACAGCCCATTCATTGGCGTACCACCGCCAAATTGTACTTTATCTAGTTTTTTATATGTATCTTGCAAAAACTCTTGGTATGCTAGCTTATAAGAGCCTAATGTGCCAGCTCTTCTAACTATATCTGTCTGTATCTGTGCTATGCTAAAATTAAATTTACTGTTTAAAAAATTTGCATTTAAATTTACATTATCTAATAAAGGTAAATATCTTAGTGTTTCCCTCGTATTGATTTGAAACTCATCTCCTCTTGTAAGCTTTACATTAAGAGATTGCCTAATTATTTCTTTTTTTTGCTCTGGGCTAGCACTTATGTAAGTCATTTTATCATTTTCATGTAAATGACCAGATAAACCTCTCAAAAATAGCTCTAATGAACTACCTGATTTAGTTTTTACATCTTTTTCAAATTTTATAAGTGTATTCCACTTTTGCATCAAATCTTTTGAAAAGTAATCAAGCTTGTCATAGTAATCTGTTAATCTAGCATCTACTTCCGAATTCATACTTCCGCTTGTATCGCCAATTTGCTCCTGATTATAAAGCGTACCTGTTACTTCACATTTAGCAGAACTCATTAAATCATTGATAAAATGGTTAGGAATACCATCTGACTTTATTAACTCATCAAATAATTCTTGCCTTTCATCAGCATATGGCTTATTATCTTGGAAATGTTTATTATATGATATTAAATCAGAGTTAACTCTTTGCTTTTTATCTTTAGATGGATCTAAAACACCCTCATATACTTTATCTAAAAGATTCTCATCAAGCCCTTCAAGCACTCCTTGCTCTTCAACCTTTAATTTTTCCATAACTAATGCTGTTTGTACATCAGCTGGAGTCATAAATTCTATGGTATCTGGATTTGCGATTTGTGCTGGTTTACTACTTGTCACACCCAAAAAATTATTATTGTGTTTTGTTAAAGCTGCATCAACCTCTGCTTTAGAATTATATGTTACACCATCAAATATATATCTTTTCTTGGGTCTGCCGCCAGCTCTATACATTTCTTCTCTTACATGCTCTTCATATTTTGCTAATCCGTCTAACATAAAAACCTCTTTAAATCATAATTTATAAAATAAAAATACTTTTCCAAAAATAAAGTCATTAAAAGTAAAATAATAATCTTGATAAATAAAATTGCTGAATAATTTAGATAATTACTGACTTTATAAAAAATAAAAACACAAAAT
>JBJOQB010000148.1:0-4119 GCA_046050125.1 Pseudomonadota bacterium | reverse complement strand
TTTCTTCTACTGCTTTATAATTAATCATATGATTACCAGATTTAAATTTTATTTGAGTCAAATTTAGCCCAAGAAAACGGGAATATATATCTATTTCTTCATTTGGATTCCATTTAATAGCCGAGACTTCAATAGGTTTTTTCTTAGCAGTTATTATATTTAATGTCATATTTTTACTTTAAAAATTATATTACCTTGATTTAAAAGCAATAGGAATAACTTGGTTTGAATTTGATGAACGTGCATCAGCTATTGATTTACCAAGTTCATATACGCTTAAGGCATAAAAAAAGCTTTGGTTATATCTAGTTAATACATAAAAATTTTCTAAACCAATTTTATAATCCACATCACTGCCAGAAGGCAAATCTACAACTAACAACTTAGTATCAGGATTTAAACCATTATTTGCATAATTAAAATTTAAACTTGGTAAATCTTGAAAAGTTAAGCTTGGTTTTGGCTTACCTGTAGCATTTGCTTTAAGTAAAGCAATGTTTTCAGGTGTTTTATCTACATCTAAAATTACTTTTTCGCCAGATTTCCAGCCATGTTGTTTAAGAAAATTAGCTACAGAGGCTACAACATCTGGTATGCTAGTGCTTAAATTGATTGTACCATCATTGTCATAATCGATTGCATACTTTTGTATAGATTCAGGCATAAACTGTGGCATGCCCATTGCACCAGCAAATGAACCAATATGAGTATACATATTTGCTTGATTTGATTGTGTCCATACAATGTAATTAGCAAGTTGCTTTTGGAACATCTGCTCACGAGCTTGTTTATTTGGGGTATCTGGGTAATAAAAAGCTAGAGTATATAAAGTATTAAGCACATTAAAGTTACCCATATGCTTACCAAAAATGCTTTCCACCCCTATGATTCCCACAATTACAGATGCATCTACTTGAAATTCATTTTCAACCTTAGCAAGCAATTCAGAATTTTGATTCCAAAAGTTTACTCCTGATTTAATGCGTGTTGGCTCAATAAATTTAGATTTATAAACTAACCAATTTTTTCTTAATGGTTGTGATGCTGGACTCACTAATTTAACAACTTGCTGGTTTGCTTCTTGTTGCATAAGTAAAGTTGCAACTGCTTCAGGATTATCAATTTCAACATTATTTTTAATAAAATCTACAATAAATGCAGGCGTATTTTCTGCTAATTTATAAGAGCCTCTTGGTTTTTTTATATTGGAATTAGTAGTAGTATTTTTAGTATTATTTAGATTGCTATTTTCGCTAGTTATGCTTGTGCTTAGAATTTGGTTAGAATTAGAAGAATTTTGCACAGAAGAATTATTAATATTATTGCTTGCACACCCTGTAAATAAAAGAGTGATTGCAATAAATGTAAGTTTAAGTTTTGGATTTAACATATTTTTTGTAGGGATATATTATGAATATATGAAACATATGTATATTCTATCTAAAAATGAGGAAAAAATACAATTGCAAATAATAATTATTCTTAATAGCAACCCTATAAAAACCTTTATACAATAACGGTTTTGGCTTATAATTAATTGACGAAAATCATAACAAAGTGTATACTTGAGTAAAATAGTCAAGTATTCTATCGCTGTATAAAATAAGCAACTATCACAAAGCATTTTTTATGATAGCGAATGCTAAATTGTATAGCAATTTAGCTATAACTATTATTTTGCATAAAAGTATAAAACAACAAGGACATGTTAAATGCGATTAACTACTAAGGGTAGGTTTGCTGTAACTGCAATGCTTGATTTAGCTTTAAATCAAGATAAGGGTGTGGTTACGCTTTCGAGCATAAGTGAGAGGCAAAAAATTTCTGCATCTTATTTAGAGCAGTTATTTGGAAAGCTTCGCAGAAAAGGACTTGTACAAAGTCGCCGTGGTCCAGGTGGTGGGTATGTTATTGAAAATGAACTGGGTAGCATAAGCGTTACTGCTATTATAACAGCTGTAGATGAACCAATAGATACAACATATTGCGGTGGTAATGGCAACTGTACTGAAGCTACTATGCCTGATGGTCATTGTATTACACATAAACTGTGGCAAACATTGAATGTTAAAATTTTAGATTTTTTATCATCAGTAACAATACAAGACTTAGTTGATCATGTATTACATAATAAAGATATTGATACATTAAACAGTAAGCTAGATGATAAAAATCATGCTTTGTCCGCAAAAGATATACAACAAAAAAATACGTTAAGACGAAAAAAACAGTTATCACAAGCCCCAATTGTAAATTCAATATTTAACTTTGGTATGGCATTAGAGGGAATGGAGAAAAATGGTAATGAATAAAACTAGTCCAATCTATTTAGATTACTCAGCAACTACACCTGTTGACCCTATAGTTGCAGAAGCTATGATACCGTGGATTACAGAAAAATTTGGTAATCCTGCATCTAATACTCATGTTTATGGTTGGGACGCAGAACAAGCTGTTGAAAATGCAAGAGAGCAAGTTGCTCAACTAGTAAATGCAGATTCACGAGAAATAGTTTGGACAAGCGGTGCTACTGAATCAAATAATTTAGCAATAAAAGGTGCTGCACAGTTTTATCAAGATAAAGGCAAACATATTATCACCGTTAAAACAGAGCATAAAGCAGTACTAGATACATGTAGAGAACTTGAAAGACAGGGATTTGAAGTTACATATCTACCTGTTCAATCAAATGGATTAGTAGATATTGACGTATTAAAGCAAGCAATTAGACCTGATACAATTGTGATATCGATTATGCTAGTAAACAATGAAATTGGCGTAATTCAAGATATTACAGCAATTGGTACAATTTGCAGAGAAAAAGGCATTATATTCCACGTTGATGCTGCACAAGCAACAGGAAAAGTAGAAATTGATTTACAAAAAATGCCTGTTGATTTAATGAGTTTTTCAGCACATAAAACTTATGGACCCAAAGGAATTGGTGCATTATATGTATGTCGAAAACCTAGAGTAAGAATTAATGCACAAATTCATGGCGGAGGTCATGAAAGAGGCATGCGTTCAGGTACATTAGCAACACATCAAATTGTTGGTATGGGGGAAGCATTCCGCCTAGCCAAAATTAATATGGAACAAGATTTAGAACATATACGTACGCTACAACAAAGATTATGGAATGGGATTAAAGATATTCCTGCTGTTTACATAAATGGCGATGAAGTGCAACGTGTACCACATAATCTAAACGTTAGCTTTAATTACATAGAGGGCGAATCATTACTAATGGCAATGAAAGATGTAGCTGTTTCAAGTGGTTCTGCTTGTACATCTGCTAGTTTAGAGCCATCTTATGTACTTCGTGCATTAGGGCGTAGTGATGAATTATCACATAGCTCAATTAGGTTTAGTATTGGACGCTTTACAACAGAAGAGCAAGTAGATTACACAATCGCTCTAGTAAACAAAGCAATTGTGCGTTTACGTGAATTATCTCCATTATGGGAAATGGTTCAAGAAGGAGTTGATTTAGATACAGTGCAGTGGGCTGCTCACTAGACGAATATTAATAAATAAAGTTGTGATATTGATAAATAATAGCATTAAATTATTGAGCAATTGTTTATCAGTCACTACATATTCACAACAAAATTAGTTAATATTAAAGTCCACATTTTTATGTATATCGTGTTTTTATTGGCTAGTTTTGTAACAAGAGTAAGAGGGAGAATATTATGGCATACAGTCAAGAGGTAATTGACCACTACGAAAATCCTCGTAATGTTGGTTCTTTAGATAAACAGGATAGTCATGTTGGTACAGGCATGGTTGGAGCTCCTGCTTGTGGTGATGTAATGAAGTTGCAAATTAAAGTTAGTGATGATGGAATAATTGAAGATGCTAAGTTTAAAACTTATGGCTGTGGCTCTGCAATTGCATCTTCATCATTAGTAACAGAGATTCTTAAAGGTAAAACTTTAGAAGAAGCCTCTAATATCAAAAACGTTGAAATTGCAAAACAATTAGCATTACCTCCTGTAAAAGTTCATTGCTCTGTTTTAGCAGAAGATGCCATAAAAGCTGCAATTGATGACTACAAAAACAAACAACAAGCAAGATAAGTGATTAGTAATTTTACTATCTAGGTATATTCATATA
>JBJOQB010000147.1:0-3019 GCA_046050125.1 Pseudomonadota bacterium | reverse complement strand
AACTTATATTAAGGTTTTAACATGATTAACTTAAGAAAAGTATTTACAAGTCGTCAGTTAACAGTTAGCCACTCTAAAGAATTAGATAAACAAGAATCAAGCGTTTTAGGTAATTTCGTACCAGTTCAATCATCTAAAAGTGCTTCTGATACTAACATGCAACCTTATATGGTTTCAGGTGAAATTTATTTAAACAGTGGTTTCACATCTCATACAAAAGAATCAGGTGCTTTCAGCCCTACAGCAAGTGCATTATAAAATAGATAAAGATAGAATAAATAAAAAAGTGTAAATTGAGTTGATATTGTTGAGTATAATTAAAATTAGATTAATAAATTATAAAATTAAATTTAGTATAAATTGAGTTGAGCCTTATATATACCACGTAAAGAATTAAAATAAAGTATAGTTTTTGCCTGTTTTAAATCAGATATACTTATGTTATCGCATTTAATTATATTATGATTTAATAGGTATTGACGCATAGTCCCTGCAAGTAGAAAATTTTGTAAATGAGGTGTAATTATCTCATTATTTTTGTTTATGATAGCTAAATTTGCTTTTGATGCTTCTGTAATATATGCAAATTTATTATATAAAACTACATCACTAATTTGAGTTACTGCATTCAATTTTGTTAAATATTCACATTCTGCATTTTTATATATTTCTTCATAATGATTACGCGTGCTGGTTTTATGTTGCCATAAAAAAATATTTTTATCACATATATGATTATCTATACAATTATTAGCGAGTATTAGTTGAACATGATTATTTACTAATCCTTTTATTGGCATAGATGATAATTTTTTTTCTGTATATTCAAAACTTCCATTTTTATTTATTGAAATACGAATGCAATACTTTTCTTGATTAATTCCATATTTATTCACTAATATTGTTTTTATATTAACAAAAATATTTTTGATATGAAGATAGGATGTAGGGGACTTATGGCAAAAATTTAATTTCACTGCACTATAATATAATCGTTGTATATGGTAGTTTTCAAGGTAAAACATACCATTAACATATAATATAGTTTCTAAAAGCTGAAACTGTTGAGCTGACATATTTTTTAATTTAAATCAAATACCAATTTTATTTTTCAGAATAGTATATAGGCTTAACAACAGCATTTATATCTTTTTGAATAATATTCTGATTATCATCTTTAAAATATAATTTAATTGGTACATTCATTCCAACTTGCAATTTTTGTTTTAGACCAAAAATCATTAAGTGATAATCGCCATTTAGTTCTGTAGTTTGATTTTTCTGAATATCTACCTTATCAACAGCATGCATATACATAGTATTGTCTTTCATAACCATAGTATGTATTTCAGATTTTGTAGCAATTGGGCTTTCTATTTTAAATAAACTTAACTGTTTATCTGATTTTATGCTTAAAAATACCCCACTAGCAGCTTGTTTTGCAACAGTTGCTCTAGCCCAAGGATTAATTATTGTTATACCATTTTTTATGCTAGAAGTATTATTTGTATTATTTTGATTAGATGAATTTGCACTAACATTAGATATAGATAATATACTAGTTGTTATTACTGTTATTAGCTTTATTTTTAGTTTTTTTGATATAAAGTCATTCATATGATTTAGTGTTGTTATGTATTATTGTTATTTAATATATACCTTATTTGCGGAAGAACCCTCAAGATATTCTTCAATACTTTTACTTGTTTTATTAATGCGGGCAAATATTTTTTTTGAGTAGTTACCTTGTTCTAACTTGCCGTATATATCCATAAATTGTGTTTTTGTATCAAGGCAATTTTGAGCAGTATTTATGCTTTTGGTATCAGTATAGCTAATTTGTAAGTAATTTACTATATCACTTAAGTTATTAGCGTATATATTAGGATTATTTTTAAAAAAGTCTGGCTTTCCTATGCTAGGTATTAAAGATTTTAATATGATAGGATTTGCAGTATTTGCATTAATTTTAGTATCATAATCTAAAAATGTTATATATGGAATTAGTTTTTGAATATCTTCGTAAGTATATCCAATTTCTAGTAAATCATATGGGTAACGTATGATAACACCACCCTTAATTTTAATATTTGATTGCGGAGCTTGTACACTTGAATTATCAAGGCTTAGAGTTATTTTCGGTTTAGTGATATTATAGCTAGAAAATATATAATATAAAGTTTGCCATGCTAATTTGCTATCGATATTTAAATTTTTGAGTAGATTTTCATATGCGAAGAAATACTTTTCATTAATATTGACTGGATAGCGACTACCTAAAATATCAGCACTTCCGCCAATTTGCCATTGAGCAATACTATTAATATTAAATTTACTTTGAGCATCTTCCATATATGCGGATAAGTATATATTTTCTTCATCATTAACATTTTCTTGTTTATCATGCAGTAATTCACTAATGTTTAAGTGATTGGTTTTCCATACATTTTCCCCACGATAATCAACATCATTATTATCCGAAGATAAAGCAATTTTTGCCCATGATAATGCACCAATGCTTAATCCTTGAAGATTTTGCATAGATTTTTGTTGTTTTACACGTGTAATAATTAGATTTTGTTTATGTATAATATAAGCTGATAGTGATGTGGTAATTGTAACTAAGAATAAGGCAAGTATTATTGCCATACCTTTTTTATTGATAGCTAAATGATAATTATTTGGCATATGGTGTCGTATCGTCCTCAAGATTGCTTTCAGCTATGGTGATTTTATATACTGATATTTTATTCTTTATATTTGTAACAAGCAATTTTGATATGGAAGTATTTTATATATTAACATTTTTAAAGCTATATAATTTGTAATTCTATAAAGATAAACTGTGTATAAAATTAAAGCTAAATAAACTATCCTAATATACATAAGAATGATTTATTTAGCTAAATATTTATCTATCTATATCTACTATTATTATAAATTTTAGGGATTGCCCACTTAAGTTGATTTAAGTAATTTATCAAATAATATTTGTATTAAATTTGCATTAAGTGATACC
>JBJOQB010000146.1:0-2807 GCA_046050125.1 Pseudomonadota bacterium | reverse complement strand
AGTTAATTCTTTATCTGAAAATATTAATATGTGTTTATGCGGGTGATGACCATTTGTTGGGCTATAAGTAGTTTCATTAGATGTTATATGACCTACTTTGCCTAATCTTTCAAATAACTTTTCTGCTTTACGACCTGTAAAAAAATAATTCTGTGCTTTTGACTGCCCTTGTTTTAAAGTTTTAAAATGAGTATTTGCATTATGCCTGCTAGTTAAACTTATAAAATATAAAAATCCGCCTTTTTCTTTCCATACTTTTGTACCTTGTTTTAATTCAGAACGTCGCTTTTCTGTAACAATTTTTGCACAAACTTTGCACATACATATAGAACTGCAACGCTGTAAATTACCATAATGTGTAGTATCCCTATTCGGATTATAGGCAATTGAAATAGGTTTATTAGCAGTTATACGTTTTTTTAAACAATTTGATACACGTTCCTTAGGTAATAATTTTCCTGCTTGGTCTTGGAGTATATAATCATGACTTCTAATTATCTTAGGGCTTGAAACACTAGCACCAGTAAGGGTGGAATGAGTTTTCGTAATAATACCAAGAGGAGGAGAAACAGGACAAAAATTTGACGATGAACTCGCTCCGCTCGCACGCAAATTTTGCCCGTTTCCTTCTATAGTATTTCCGCTAACTTGTACATTTTGCATAATAGCTCTATAATTTAGTTATAGTTACATATATATATCTATATTGTATACATGTATATTAAAAAAGCAAGGGCTAAATAAGAGGCAAAGATTAGTATAGGCTACAGTAAGAAGCGTAAAATAAATAAGCGAACCTATACCAGCTAACCCAAAGGCAAAAAATCATGAAAAAAGAAACTTCTAGAGTTAAAGAATATAGGGCTGAAAGAATAAAAGAAAATAAAGCATATAATTTTAGCGTATTAATAAATGACAAGGAATTAGCTGAATTTGCAAAAAAAAATATTCCAAATAAATCTGAATTCATAAAACAAGCAATAAAAAACTTCATGCATAAAAAAATGGCTTAGTTAAATAAAATGCAAAATATACAAAATATACAAATAGATAAAAATATACCAAAAGGGCAAATTAACACATTTGGCGAAATAGGTCCGCCTTATAAAATTGGAGAACCTATTAAAAAATTAGATAATGGAGATTGGTTAGTTGAAATAACATTAATACAAACTGGCGAAATTACAGAATATAGTTTATCTCACATCTTAAACGACCCTAAGGCTAAATAATGTTTGCTATTGCGTATGATTTAGTTGTAGCAGATACAGAAAAATATCATCCTAAAGGCGTATCTCAAGCTTATATAGAAATAGGAACTACTTTAGCACAATTCAATTTTAAATGGGTACAAGGTAGTTTATATATATCAGATAATGAGGATATGAGCGAGCTATTTGGAGCTATTGACGCATTAAAGAATAAAGAATGGTTTAAATTATCTGTTAGAGACATTAGAGCATTCAAAATTGAACAATGGTCTAACTTTACTAACAGAATTAAAAATTAAATTCTATTTAAAACAATTTATGTATTTAAATTACAAATTAAGAACCAGTATAACCATGACGCCTTGCATTAGATATGCAATCAGCCCTATTTTTATATCCTTCCGTTGAAGCACCAACTTCTCTACCATTAGAAGCTATTCTATTCCAACGCCATTCTTTTTTATTATCTTGATATATTGTCCATTTATCATCACTACCTAAAGCAACCATATTCAACTCCTTAATTTATAATTATTTAATCACTCAAGTACATATTTTAATACTTATTAATAGTATCATTCAATAGTACAAAAATAAATATATTTAAAGTAAGGCAATATAAGGCAATATAAGGCAATATGTATCTAGGAAGTTAAGCACAATAATGCTTAACTTCCCTTTTCCAGCCTATTATTTCATAAATTTGATAAAGTAGCTTTCACGGCATAAAGTATAATTAATTTAATTACTTCGATAAAAAATTAAACAAAATAAAAAAACCCAACTTTGTGGATTATGCAAAAAATTAATTATATTTATTCCATGTTCTACTTTACAAATTAAGTGCTACTAATAAGAAACAAAATTATTAAAATTTCTTAACTTAATCCCAAATTCATAAACTAAAACATTATATAAATTAGAATTTCTATCAAAATGCTTACCAGAAGATAAATCTTTAAAAATAGCTTTTTTTATTTTAGATTTACAAGTAGAAAAAGGTATTTTAAGACTATGCATTATACCAATTAAATAAGATGATAAAGTAAATACAATATTTAAATTTTCATCAGTATAATTAATCTTTTCTTGGTCTATACAAAGCATTTTATCATTTTTATAATCATAAACAATATGTAAACGGCTTGGCTCTTTAGAAAAACGATTATGTAATGTTTTCATGATTTTAACCTAATTAATAGTTTATATAAATTAATTGTATACATGTATATAAATAAATCAAGTATTTTTACATATATTTTTGCATTTATATTTAAAAGCCCCTCCCCACTGCCTCAGAGTGTCGGCAGGTGGGGGAGGGTGCTTTCCTCACTCTTAATTTATTGCATATTTTATTATTAAAATTATATAATCATTTATATTAAAATTTAAAAGCAAATATGACAGTAATATCATGCAAAAAAGTTACAAAAGTTGACGGTGAATATATTACATGTACAGAAACTGATTTATCATTTAGTCAATTTAAAAAGGAGGGAAATGCTCTAAATATAGTATTAGAATGTAAAGATAAACATAAAAACTTTTTCCAACTATCAGAATTAAGAGAAACTAGCGATAAATCTATAATACACG
>JBJOQB010000145.1:0-13334 GCA_046050125.1 Pseudomonadota bacterium | reverse complement strand
ATACTGAAGTATTTTAATTTATAAATAAAAAAATCCTCATAATATTTCTACTATAAGGATTGATATTTATGTATATAAAAAATTATGATTTATCTATAAAAGCCTTGTTATATCATTTTTTAAGGCAAAGAATGTAAGTAATAAAATAAATGCTACACCAACTTGTTGCATTACATTTGCAATTTTTGGAGGAATTCTACGTTTTGTTCCCCATTCAACAAATGTGATTAATGCTTGCCCACCATCAAGTACAGGCAACGGAATTAAATTCATCACGCCTAAGCTAATACTAATTAAAGCTAGGAACTGTAGGAATGTATCAAGTCCAGCTACTAAACTTGATTTAGCCATTGAAGATATAGCAACAGGCCCCCCTAAATTATCTACGCCTGATTTATCCACAAACATGCCAATAATTGCAACTACGCTAGACGATATAGTTTGCCATGTTTTATCGTATCCATATTTTATAGATTGCAGTAAATTGTAATTTACTCTAATTTGTCGATAGCTATTTTGTAATTCAATACCTAGTAATGAGCCATTAGGTTGAATATTAATATTAATTAATTGGTTATTTCTTTCAACACCTAATTCAAATTTAGTACTACCTTTTAATTTTTGAGATAGTAATTCTGTAGTTGGTTTTTGTTTATCAATAAGTACAATTTTATCATTATCAATTAATCCTGACACACTTGCTAAACTATCTTCACTAACTTTCATAATTTGCATGCTAGTAAATGCAGGAGATACTATATTAGATATTTCGCTTGGATTAACTATATTTTTCATATCTACTATATAGTTCACATTTTGTTTTGATTGTAGATTTTGTACACTAATGGTTACACTTTCTTTATGCTGAAATGCCATTTGTAAATGCCACATAATGTCATTAAATCCATGTATGGCATAAGAATTATTGTCATAGCTTATGGTTTTAACTTTAGCTTCATCTGTAAGCCCTGCTTTATACAAAAGGCTTTGTTGATTTGGCTGAGCAATAATCGGTGCAATATCTTTAACACCATACATTGCCACCATAGCAAAAAATACAATTGCAGCGATAAAATTAATCATTGGCCCAGCTAAAATAATAGCTATTTTCTTAAATGGGTGAATTTTATTAAATGAATATTGCGGATATTTAGTACTTTTAGGTAGTGATTTTGCTTCACTTACCTCTTGTTCATTAATGAAGTTTCTTTCATCAACTAATTTTACATACCCACCTAATGGTATAGCTGAAATCGCCCATACTGTACCACTTTTTTTATGTTTATACGAGTATAAAACCTTACCAAAACCAATTGAAAATTTTAGTACGCCAACTTTAAACCAGCGTGCAACAATATAATGACCATATTCATGAATACCAACTAAAATTGCAATGGTAATAATAAAGGCAATAATTGAAAGAATAGCATTACTCATATAATATTTTATCTAAATATAGTTAATATATTATAGCGAATTTTGAATTTTATAGCTAAGTTAATTTATTTAGGAGAATTTTATTAGGAAGATATTATTGTAGATACTTTATACAAAATATCTACAATAAAATTAATGCTTACTACTTGCTAGCAGCAGCTTTGTTTACTTCTTGAATTGCTGATTTTTTTAAATCTTCAATTGCGATAGGCATATACTTATTTTGTAAATTTTGTATAGTTGCTTGAGCTACTTTACCTTGTTCAGTCAAGAATTTTTTACCTGTTTCTGTTTGAAAAAATGTATTAATTGCTTGAATATCTTGCGTAGAGTAAACTTTATCATATTGAGCTGTTTGCTCTTCAATAAATGCTTTTTTAAATTCAGGTGTATCAAATACTCCGCCTACTTTTGCTTGTAAAACAGGTATAGATTTCTCTAATTTTGGTACTAAAGCCTTTTTTTGTTCAGGCGTTAATTTTTTATCTACAATTAAAGCACCTTCAAGCACATTAGATACGCCTAATTTTACATCTTCTTTTAAGCGACCTGCCATACCTTCAGCCATTTTACTAATTCCCATAGTATTAAATAAAGAATCAATAGCTGTTTTTTTAGCAGCATCTGGAGCTGCAAATGCGTTGCCAGATGTGATTATACCTAATCCTAAACTAATTAATATAGCTTTTACTGCGTTTTTTGTCATTTGTATATCCTTAAAAAAATCATTATAACTTGTTTATATAGAAGAATCATAAGAATTTAATCTATATATTTATAAAAGTACTTATAGCTAATTTATATTTTTAGCTATATTGTTCTCTAAATCTAAAATCCAACTGGTGGTGGAGGTAAGCTTTTAAACTTATTTTGTAATTTTATTTCCTTTCTTTCTTTTCTTGATAGTTTGCTAGCATTGCCAACTTGAATATCAGCACTGCCTAAAATTTCATCATTATGATTTACACATACCCATCTGAAATATTTTTTACGATTAAAAAACCAATTGAAAACATGTCTTCCATTTTCTGCCATTTTGAATGCATGGTATTGTTTTTTCTGAATTTTTACAGGGGCAATTTTATAAGGTCCATTTTGGTTAGCTTGAGCTGGATTTTTATCTAGTTCAGTAAACATAAGCTTGATTGCAAAATCATTTTGATTTTTAAGTACAAATCTTACAGGTTCTTTAAAATCAACTTTAATAAATGATTGGCTAAAGCTACAACCATCTTCTAAATTTACAACCTCAATTCTTTTAGCTTGGTCTGCTACTGCCATTGCTCCAAATTCAGTTTGTGTAGATTTTATACCCAACTTTACTTTTGCTGGAGGTGGTTTTTTTATATCGCCATATACTGCTGTTTGTGGTGTACTTGAATTGGCACTAGCATACCCATAACACAGCATAGTGCCTAAAATAGCACTAAATATTATTTTTACTTTATTTTTAATCATATTTATTATTAGTGAATATATACTATTTATATTGAGTATACTTTATCATATATAACTTATTATAATCTTTTGACTATAGTTTATCGAAATATACTCAATTTAAATTATTAAATTTAGATTAAGCAATCAAATTATTTTTGATAAGCATACTTTTACTATCAATATATAAATCATTTTGCTGTAGTTTATCCCAATCAAAATCACATTCAAATGCTTTTGGCATAATTTTATTTAGGCGTTTTTGGCTAGCTTGAGCAAATTCTTTTTTATATTGTAGTCCTGCAAGCAATTCATCTGCCATATGTGGTCTATTGCAAATTAACACCATATCACAGCCCGCATTTAAAGCTGCATTTGCTCCTTGAACTACATTACCAGCTACACTTGCACCTTCCATAGCTAAGTCATCACTAAAAATGATGCCTTCAAATGCTAATCTAGTACGTAATACATCTTGTAACCAAAATGATGAAAATCCTGCTGGGCTTTCATCAACTTGCTTGTAAATTACATGTGCTGGCATAACGCTATCAAGTTTTTCTAAAAGTAGCATGTATGGCACAATATCATTTTTCCAAATCTCTTGAAATTCTCTTTCATCAACTGGTATTGCAATATGTGAATCAGCTTCTACAAAACCATGTCCGGGGAAATGTTTACCACAACTTGGCATGCCTGCTTGTTTTAAACCATCAATCAATGCTCCAGCAAGAATTGATGCAATATTTGGGTCTTTAGCAAATGCACGATTACCAATTACTTCCGATTTTTCATAATCTAAATCAAGTACAGGCGTGTAACTAAAATCTACTCCGCAAGCTTTCAATTCACTAGCTAAAATAAAACCTGCAGCTTTTGCACATTGTAATCCTTCCCATGGATTTTTTTGATATAAATCTCCTAATTTTTGCATAGCTGGTAAATGTGTAAATCCATCTGTTTTACATCTTTGAACACGCCCACCTTCATGGTCAATAAATATTACGATATCAGGTGCATGTTGTTTAATTGATTGGCATAAATTTTTAAGTTGTAGCCTTGATTCAAAATTTCTTGAGAACAGGATTACACCTCCTGTTAATTTATGAGTAAGCCTTTTTATATCTTGTTCATTTAAGCTAGTGCCTTCAATATCCAATACAACAGGTTTAAATGTAAATTCTTGATTTTTATTTGTCATATTTATTGCCTTGTTTATGTACATATATATTCTATTAGAATAATAACAAAAATGCTTATAAAAGTATAATCATAGCTAACTCATAATTAAATAACCAACTTTATGATGAATAATTCTTCTTTAAATCTGTCAATCATTTTGAAAAACTTTCAGATAAAAACCACTTATGTGTACTAAAATTTAGTATATTTTTAAAACATATACTATTATGTAAAATAAAATTTACTGTATTTATAGCAAGTTATGTATATTAGGGAAATTACTATATTAAATAATATATAATTTATTTTGTTAATTAAAATATGTTGCATATAATTATGGTAAATATATTATTTATGTAAATTTTTCATATATTTATTTTTTTGAACTAAAGGCGTTTTGGTTGTACATAAAATCATGGTGTAAAGCAAGAAAAATATGGTAGCTAATATTTTGAACCTATTCAAACATAGCACTAAATCATATGATACGATTGGTGATGGAGCTTCATCGCCTGAAAAAATCAACCATTCTACTTCTTCATTACATAAATTTTCTGAAAAATTTCATTCTAATAAAAATAAACCAACCCCTAATTGGGTACATAAAACGCATGATAAAGCGGGACAAGTAACTCAAGAATGGGATAATAATAAAAAAGAAGAATCCATAGACCATGCTTTTAATGCTTTAAATATACAACAAGATTTATATGCATATAAAAGAGATGAGCTAAGCCAAGGGAAGGCAAAAAGTTCTTTTAGTTGCATAAACTATTTCAGTAAAGAACACAAAATGGGCAGAGCTTTGAATCAAGAGATGACTCAAGCTTTTTTTCCAAACGAAACTAGAGGAGAAAGGTGTAAAAGATGGGGTGGCGAATTTATAAGGGGTGCAACACAACCTTTAGATATTTTACCTAGAAATATTTTAAAGGCATTTGCTCCTCTTCCTCCTGGATTATCAAATTTAATTAACCATGCTGCACTAACGTTTTTAGACCCTTTAGCACAACAAGCTGCTGATGTTGCTCAAAAGCTAAGCCCCGGTTCTGTTGTAAGCAGACCAGATATAATGCGTATTCAGCAAAATGGAATTAGTACAGCACATCAAATGTCAGCTCGTAAAGCACAATTGGAAGCGGTAGCTACTAGATTAAAGGCATACTGCCAAATTGTCGCAGATGCTTCAAATTTAACTGGCAAGGCAAGAGAAAGCAAATTAGGAGAAATTGAAAAAGCAGCAGATGAATTATTTGACGCTATGGCTGAAACTGATGAAGCAGTAGCTGCTTATAAAGGCGACACTTACAAACGCAAAGAAAAAATCAGGGAGAATATGCTTCAGGGTTTAGTACGTGCTGCATGGGCTGTGAGTGTTACTCCTGTAAGTCAAGCATTTAATATATTATCAGGAGGTATAATTCCAAGAGCAGATGTACTATTACGTCAAGGTGTGCAAATGGCTGGGGCTGGAGTAGATTATATCCATGCACAAGATTATGTGCGAGGGCGACATATTAAAAGCCCAATTGGCATATTTACCAAAGAAGCAATAGATGCAGGCTTTCACATGTCATTACCAAATATGGATAAAACAAGTGCTAGAGTAGCAGTGCTAAAACATATTGCAATTTCAAATAACGCAAGTAATATTCGTAATAAATTTCCAGATATTTACTGGGAAGGCCTAGCAAGTGATGATTTACATCAATATCCCAAAGAACAATTGAATGAAATAATAAACTCAGAAGTAGTATGTCAGTGTGTAAAAGAATTTTTATTTTCGCCAAATAAAATTCAAGATAAAATCACGCATTATTCAGAAGAAAAAATTGATGCAATTAAGTATAATGCCATGCAAAAAATAGCAAAAATGCAAAGAGAGCATGCAAAGCTTTATCGACAACTTAAATATATTCAAAATGATATAGCAACCAAAGGTATTAATTCAGACTATAGCGAACAAAATGCTAAAAAGAAAAAAGTATATTCTGAACCAGAAATATTAGAATTAATATCTAAGAATAAAGCAGAACAAGATAGATTTGACGATGAATATCGTTTGTTTGAACAAGCTACGGTATATGCTTTATCGCAAAAAAATCGTGATATAAAAGTAGACCCAAATTGGGCATATAGTTTAGATGAGCTATACAAAAAGTACCCTGATAGCTCAATGCTAAAACAGCTGAAAAGCAATACAAAACTAATGTGGAAAACTTTTAGTAATAATGTAGTACGAGACCCTGCGACATGGAGAAATGAAACATTATTCCGTCAAAATCAATTTCCAATATTTGCAATTGATAACACATTATCTGAATTGAATAAAATTGCTGATGATTTACCTCACACCAATTTAAATGTAAATGACTGGGCATTACATAAAGAAGTAGTTAGCTTTATATCAAATGGTGCTTTTTTTGCTCCACAAGTTGTAATTAGTATGTGGATGTATCAAGAAAATATGCGTAGATTTGGACGCCCTAAACATCACTCATTTTATGTAAAAGTGATGTCAGAAAAATCAAAATTTATCTTAGCTCAAAATAAAACCGAAAAAGTTAAATTAGAAGCTAAGCTAAAAAATAATTTAAAGTATGAAGAAAGACAAAAAATACAATCTAAACTAGATTGCGTAAATTTTATTTTAGAAAATATGCCAAAACAAATGGCATCATTAGAATTGTTTAATGGCAATCCACAAACCTTTGCTAATTTACTAAATAAACCTGAACTAAAAATTCAAGATGATACTAAAATAGAGTTAGCTAATTCAATTGCTGGCATGGCTGCAGGTTTAATTAATCCTGTTTCAAAAATTACACAAAGAAGTAATGCGATTGACGTACAAGGGCAGGCATTAAAACTTAGTGAAAAAATTAATCCGCATGTCAAAACAGGTGGAATTAATATACCACAAACATGGTATAACATTAAAACTACAGTTAATCCATACCATGGTAAAGAGCATATTGACCAAATTAAGCGAGTTTTTGAAGAACATAATGCAAATAATGTATTTGATGCTTTTTCTGTTTATGGCGCAGCTGATAATAAAGATGGTAAATTGGAATGTCCAAACCATTTAGGGCAAGTTTGCCTAGATATATTTAATCAAATCAGTGATGACAGAGTTGCTGATAAATCTTTATTTATTGCTCGTTTATCTGAAAACAATCGAGTAATTGAAACTAAATTAAAAACCTTAGTTAATCAGTTAAGTAATAATTTAAGTAACTCAAGAAAGCTTGAAATATACTCACAAGCAAGAAAATATCAAGCTTTTCACGGACAAATTCAAGCATTTTTAGATAGAGTATCTTTACCTATCGAACAAGGTGGTTTTGCGGGTGTTATCAGTGAAAATAAAACAATTAATTTAATGTCATACGATGGACAAAACCAAAAACGTAATATTGATTTATCTGTAAGTGGGCATTACACGCATGCATTGGAACGAGACCCATTTTTAGATGTTAAGGCTTTAAATAGCAAAAAAATATTTTCTTGGGGAAAAACTAAAAATATTGCACAAACTGCTGTTATACCAGCTACTAGATTTATATTTGAAGAAGTACCAAGACATTTAGTTACTACGCCATTTACAATAGTACGTGGACTTAGTGATTTAGAAATTGCGAGAAGAGAAAATAAAAAAACTCGAATTATGCAAGAGGCTGTAAGAAGAACATTTTTTGAAAATAATTCTCAAGATGGCGAACAGCATAATTTAACCACTTTACTTAAAGAGAAAGCAGATAACGATTTTGCTTTAGCAATACAAGAAAATGACGCAGTCTCTCAACAAAAAGCACAAGATAGATTGGCAAGGTTAGATGTAAACTCTTCATCAAACCGAGCTCCAAGGTACAAAAAAGCTGTTGATAAGTCTATAAATAAAAGTATTCAATCTAATGGCATGTTTAGCAATTTAAGGTTTAATGTACTTGCAAAACCACAATTTGATAAATTGCAATACTCTTATTAAGTAAGCATTTAATAAATAAAATGTGAATTTTTACTTTTTAGAATTTAGTTGTTGTGCCAGTAAATCTATTTTCCTGCTTAATTCATTTGTTTGCTCTAAAAGATTTTCTGCTCTACCAAATACCGTTGCTTTAGGAGTAAGGGTAGGCTTAGTTACTTTTTTTTTACTAAATCCATTGAAGATAGCTTATCCATTTCTTCAATTAAACCTGTAGTTTTTTCCATTAATCCCCTTGCTTTTTCTAATAATTCTGTTTGTAATGATTTTTGTTTAAAAAACTTTCCAAATGTACCTAAGTTTTCAAGTTCCTGTTTACGCTTTTCTAAATCTTTTCCTTCTTGTTTTAATTTCTGCTTATTTTTAGTAAAGCTAAGTAACCCTGCTATAAATTTATCTTGTGTATGCTTATTTGGATTATAGATAAAATTTACTATATCTTGTTTTTTATCCTCAAATATTGGCAGAAATACTTGAGAAGAAAAAGAAGAGCCAAAAATATCTCTTAAGATGGGAGCTACATCTTCAAAACTACATTCACCATAAATTTTTGATATATCACTACTGCTAGCCCCATTTGAATTAATTAAAAAAGGTAGGTTTTGTTGCATTCTGATTAAACATTGTGAATTTACATCTCGAGCTATTTCTTTTAATGTTACTTGTATTTGCCCCTCAAATGAATCAGTATCTTGTGGAGATTCAATTGCAGCTACAGATGCTCTAAATTGTTGGCATGAGGTAAAATTATGTGAGTGTGTAAATCCAGCATTAGCCAAAAGACTTGAAAGGTTTTGCATTCCTTTATATTCTGCATAACATAAAACATTAGCATCACTTGGTGTTTTAATTAAATTTCGTCTAACTGCACCAATTAATCCACCCGCCAAAATACTAGTATAAACTACCATTTCAGTATGAGCCGTTTTTAGGGTATCCATTCCTTTTGGCAAACCCCTTCTTCTCCTGAAATTATACTTTGCTGATTGTATGCCAGATAAAATATCCTCTGCGACCACATTTGATTTAATATTTTTTAATGCCATAATTTACCTGTAAATTTATTATAATAAAAATATATAATAAGATAAATTTAAATCGTCAATTGAATTATTTACATATAAAATATACGATGTGATAAGCTATTCACTACATTTTCATCATGAGATATTAAAAGATAGCTAATATTTTTCTCTAATTGAAGTTTATGTAAAAGTTCTAAAATTTGTTTTTGATTAAACACATCAAGAGCTGATGTTGGCTCGTCTAGCACAATGATTTCAGGCTCTAACAGCAAAGCTCTTGCAATTGAAATGCGTTGCCTTTGCCCACCAGATAACTCATGAGGGTATCGATTAAGCAGTTCTTCATCTAAACCAACTTGATGTAGCATATTATTTATTTTTGTTAGTTTTTCGTGCTGGCTTAATTGCTTAAAGTGAATATCTAAACCTTCTTGTAGAATTTCTAAATTGCTATAACGAGGAGACAGGCTAGAAAATGGGTCTTGGTACACCGCCTGTATTGATTTTCGATTTTGAATTGGCATAGGAAAGCTTAAAATATTATGTTTTAGATTAATCTTGCCGTGATATTTCATTAAACCAAGTATACAAAATGCTAATGTTGTTTTTCCGCTACCAGATTCCCCAACAATGCCAAGAGTTTCGCCTTTTTTAAGCTTTATATTACTTGGCTTTAAAATTTGTTTGCCTTTTTGCTTACTAAAACCAAGTAAAGTACCTTTTAGCTTAGCTTGCCATGTAATTTTATGTTCTAATTCAACAGATAAATCATGTGTAGATAATAAATTAGAATCATGACTATTAATATTTTTTAATGCCATTTTTTCAGGTTGAGCTTTGAGCAATGCTTGAGTATATTCATGTTGCGGATTATGAATAATATCATGTGTAGCATTAAATTCAACAATTTTTCCTTTATACATAATTGCAATATTATCACTAAACATTTTTACAATATGTAAATCATGAGAAATTAATAATATCGACATATCATATTGCACTTTTAGCTTATTCAGCAATTCTAGGATTTTATGTTTATTATTCGCATCAAGTGCTGTAGTTGGTTCATCAGCAATCAATAATTTTGGTTTGTTTGCAATTGCAATTGCAATTAATATTCTTTGTCTTTGACCGCCAGATAATTGATGTGGATAGCGTTCATAGTATGTTTCATCGAGTTCCACATCTTGAAGTAATTTATATGCTTGAGTTTTTGCTTCTAATTTAGTACATTTTTGATGTTTGAGGATAATTTCTAGTATTTGTAATCCAATTGTTTGCGTTGGATTTAATGCACTAAGCGGTTCTTGAAACACCATGCATACATCTTTACCAATAATATATGGCATATTATATGGGTTAAGTTTTGTATTTAAAAAAGAATAATTTTGATTTTGCCATTTAATATCAGTTGTTACATTTGCTTGTTCAAGTAGCCCCATAATTGCATAAGCAGTAACTGTTTTTCCGCTACCTGATTGCCCCACTAAAGCAAGAGTTTTACCATGGGCAATATTAAATGAGATATCAGATACAATATTGTTTATACCATCAAATTTTATGCTAAGGTTATTGATTTCTAAAATATTGTTGTTTGTCATATTTATTACTTATACTATATATTATTTTCTCTTTGTAAGCGATATTCTCTTAGAAATTCTTGAGCTTGGCTTGCAGTTATAACACGAATTGCCCTAACGGCATAAGCAGGTCTTCTCATATTACTTACTCTTGATTTATGCTTTAAATTATCAAAAATTCTTGGATATAAAGCATTGCCTTTAATTTCTTCTAATTCTTTTTTTAATGCATCAATATTTTTTTGTATATTAATTTTATCTTGTTCTGTTGTAGTATTTAATGCTAATTTTCTAGTTAGCTCTTCAATTTTATCATCAGTTTTTACTTCTTGCCTAAGTAAATTTTCACATACAATATGATTGGGGATTTTCATGTTTTTTATTGAAGCAATTTGAATTTAGTATAGCTTATTATATGAGTATTTTGATAGCTAAAATATAATAGATTTTTATATGAAATATATTTAGCTATCTTTTTATACTAATAACTTGCTGATTTAATAATAGCACAAAAATCATCAACAACTAATGAAGCACCGCCAATTAAACCACCATCTATATCTTGCATATCAAACAATTCTTTAGCATTATTAGCTTTTACGCTACCACCGTATAAAATACTAGGCGATATACTCATATAATTTTTTGCAATTTCACGTAAGTAAGCATGTACAGCTTGAGCTTGTTCTGAAGTTGCAGTTTTACCTGTACCAATTGCCCACACAGGTTCATATGCAATAATAATATTATCAATATTTTGAGCTTGTTCTGAATTTTTAATATTTTTTAAAACAGTTTCTAGTTGAGTTTTAACTACATCATTAGTAATGTTAGCTTCTCTTTGTTCTAAAGTTTCGCCAACACATAAAACAGGTATTAATCCATGTTTTAAAGCTATTTCTACCTTTTTAGAAAATAGCTCATCACTTTCTTTATAGTAAGTTCTACGTTCAGAATGCCCAATTATTACATATTTACAACCTAAATCTACTAGCATTGATGCAGATATATCGCCTGTATATGCACCATTTTCATATATTGAAACATCTTGAGCACCGTATTCAATTGTGCTTGCATTAAGTAAACCTTTGCATTGTACGATGTAAATATATGGTACACAAACTATAGTTTTAGTACTATTATTTAATTGAGATTGTGATGTTTGTGGTAAATTTGCTTTTAATCCGTTTAATAAATTAGCATTAGTTTCCCAATTGCTATTCATTTTCCAATTACCAATTACGTATTTTGTAGTATTTTTTGACATGATTTATTATTCTGTAGATAGAAGATTGATGGATAATTCTTGAATTAGACATATAATGATTACTATGAAATTATTCATTATTGTATTCATAGAGATAAATTCAGAAATTTGAGTACAAAGCAGACGAAAAAATTGCGACGGATAGTACAAGAGTAAAAACAGTATAATCAGAAGCAACTTTTAGGCTAACATAGTAAAGTAATCACATTAACTGAATTTATTTATATTATGCTGGCACAGAGTAGTTTCTAACGCCTGCCTCAATCTCTTGATGAGCTTCTTCAATTCCGCCCCAAGCTTCGATTTTAACCCATTTACCTTTTTCAAGAGCTTTATATTGTTCAAAAAAGTGTTGAATTTGTTCAACTAGGTATGATGGAACGTCTTGTAATGATTTGATATTAGCTGTCATTTTGCATACTTTATCTACAGGCACAGCAATAACTTTTGCATCATTTCCACCTTCATCGCTCATATGTAAAATGCCAATTGCACGACATGCAACAACACTAGCACCAAGTAAAGGGAATGGAGTAATTACTAAAACATCTACAGGGTCGCCATCGCCTGCGATTGTGTGTGGTACAAAACCGTAATTACATGGGTAACGCATGCCTGTACCTACAAATCTATCTACAAACAAAGCACCGCTTTCTTTATCAAATTCATATTTTACTGGCTCACTTTGAGCTGGTATTTCAATAATTACATTAAAATTATTTGGAATGTCTTTACCACTAGGAATTTTATCGATATTCATATTTATGCTTTCTGTTGGTTAAACTAATATTTATCTATATTATATATTTTTATGCATATATCAACAATTGCCAGCTACACATATTTAATTTTGATTAAAAAATAATTTAATCAGCTTATTAAATTTTTGTTGTACACGGTCAGTATCATTTCTAATTTGAACGGTTTTTGTGTATAAATCCTCAAATTCTAATTTAGATATTACTAGCTTTTTCTCATGCATTAAATAATCACTACTATGTTGAGCTAGGCTTTTAACATTATGATGAATAATTAATTGTTGTTTTTTGATAAATTCAGCCAGTAAATAAGCTAACGTTGGGGGTAAATTTAAACTAAGAATATCTTCTAAATCAATACTTAATGATTGAACAAGTTTAGATAAATTTGTAGCAAGCTGAATATCTCCATCAATTTTTACTTTAGATAGGAAATCATCAGACTTAACATCAAATAAACTACCTAATGTGGTTAATGGAATAATTATTTTTAGGTTAATTAATTCATGATTAAAATCTTCATTTTGAATAAAATCTAGACTTAAACTATTATTTTGTATGCTTTGTGCATTAAACTGCCATATTTGAATTTTATTGGATATTATTACCGCAATTACTTTATTATGTAGTGGTTTGATATAGTTGATATTTAATTCATAT
>JBJOQB010000144.1:0-3206 GCA_046050125.1 Pseudomonadota bacterium | reverse complement strand
TGGTCGATGGTCGATGGTCGATGGTCGATGGTCGATGGTCGATGGTCGATGGTCGATGGTCGATGGTCGATGGTCGATGGTCGATGGTCGATGGTCGATGGTCGATGGTCGATGGTCGTATACTTTAAAACGTTATAAAACATATGTCAATATAAATTAGTTCTTATGCCTAAATTGTATCATATTATTTTTATAAATATATTCTAGTAAATACCTAGAAACAAGTTTTTTTATGATAAAACAAATACATAACTATCGTTGGTTGCCATATTCAGCCCAACAATTAGGAGTTTCGTATAATTTTGCATGGACAACGCAAATTTTTCCTGCATAAATTTTATTTAAAGCTTGATTTGCCTGCATAAAAGCAACGTAAACCAAATTTTCAGCTGTTGGCACACAGTCCAAAACCACAGTTTTATGATTTGGTAAACTATTCAAAAAATGTAAAATTATTTCATCTTTTTCATAAACTAAAAAAGCATGGTCCCACTTTTGAATTAATTCATTATTGATAATAGATTTAATATCTCCAAAATCAATTATCATGCCAAAATCACTTGAATCAACTGAAGATATAATCTCGCCTTGTAGTGTTAATTCTAGAACATATCTATGTCCATGTATGTTTCTACATTGGCTATTATGATTAGGGATACGATGACCAGCATCAAATTCAAATTTTCTGGTTATTGTATGGGTATGAGTGTGCGTTTTTTTCATATGTTGTTCAGGTTGCTCAAATATCATGCAATTCCTAAATATTTATGTGTTTGTACACTTAATCGCCACTTTGTATTATCTAAGCAAAAATCAATTGCTTGTTTTAGATTTTGTTGTATTAAATCTTTATCTTTTACTTCATCTTTTGCTTGTACAAAAAAATGTTTAAAGTCTAGGCTGGCAAAGTACTGCATATCATCTATGCTAAATCCTTGTGGATAAATCACTTTTATTTCATTGCCACTTTTAACAATTAATTCACTACCAAATTTAGGGCTAACACATACCCAATCTATGCCTTCAACTATTTTTTGTGTTCCATTAGTTTCTACAGCTATTTCAAAACCATGTTTATGTAATTCATTTACTAGTTCTGTATCTACTTGGAGTAAAGGCTCTCCACCTGTTAAAACTACATATGGCTTGTTTTGCATACTTGGATTAGAACTAGAATTATCCCAAATATTTTTAATAAAATTAGCTAAATCAACAGCAGAGTATTTACCACCATTTAAACCATCAGTACCAACAAAATCAGTATCACAAAATTTACATATGGCATTTGTACGAGAGTCATCTTTACCATTCCATAAATTACAGCCACTAAAGCGACAAAATACGCTAGCTCTACCAGCCATCGCACCTTCGCCTTGTAAGGTATAAAATATCTCCTTAATGCTATACATATAACCCTTTTTTTCGTATAATTACTCTTTTAGAACAAGATAAACATTGCTTATCTATGTCTCTATTTTAAACTAATTTTTGAGAAAAAACAAAATGAGTGAACACCACAGCCCTATAAAAACACCTAAGCAATTGGTTATTGCTATTGTAGCGTGCTTCTTAATTCCAATTATAGTAATTATTTTATTAGTAAACTATGTAGATTTTGGTAATGTAAATTCAGCAGGAACAGATAGTTTTAGCCCTGAATCAACTAAAAAACGTATTGAGCCTGTAGCTAGTGTAAATTACAAAGACCCTAATACACCTGTTGTGTATAAAAGTGGGGAAGAAGTTTACAAGTCTTTATGCGTAACTTGTCATGCAAGCGGTGCGGCAGGTGCTCCTAAGTTTGGCAATCCAGCTGATTGGACAGCTCGTCTAGGGCAAGGTTTAAATGGATTATTACATTCTGTGATAAACGGCAAAGGTGCAATGCAAGCTCGTGCTGGCTCATCTCCTGATGATTACAGTGATTACGAACTAGCCCGTGCTGTTGTTTACATGGCAAATGCAAGTGGTGGTAATTTAAGTGAGCCATCTGCTCCTGCTCCACAAGCTAAACCCGTAGCAACAACTGAAACAAATTCCACAGCTCCTGCGACTCCAGTAGTTGCTCCAACTGCAACCACAGAAGCTAAACCAGCTGAAGTAGTTCCTGCAACTAACTCTGTAGAAGTGGGTAAAAAAGTTTTTGAACAAGCCTGTATTGCATGCCATGGAAGTGGTGCAGCAGGTGCTCCAAAATTAGGCGACAAAGCAGCTTGGGCTAACCGCATTAGTGCAGGTAAAGATGCTTTATATCAAAGTGCTAGCAAAGGCAAGGGTGCTATGCCTCCTAAAGGTGGATTTGCTGGTAGTGATGAAGAATTTAAAGCTGCTATAGATTATATGTTAGCTTCTGTAAAGTAATCATATATAAATCTATAAATTAAATATGTAAAAATATTTATCAAATTGCTGTAGAATAATAACTATTCTGCGGCAATTTTTATTTTGAGGAATAGTAATATGGATAAAAATCCAAACACGATGTACGGCACAACCATAGTATGCGTTAAAAAAGATGGAAAAGTAGCCATGGGTGGCGATGGACAAGTTACCTTAGGTCATGTGGTAATGAAAGGCAGTGCTAGAAAAGTAAGAAAGCTATACCAACAAAAGATAATTGCAGGCTTTGCAGGCGGTACAGCTGATGCATTTACTTTATTAGACCATTTTGAAGCAAAATTAGAAAAGCACCAAGGGCATTTAATGCGTTCAGCAGTTGATTTAGCTAAGGATTGGCGTACAGATAGAGTATTAAGAAAATTAGAAGCCATGTTATTAGTTGCTGATATTAACAATATCTTAATAATTACAGGAAATGGCGATGTGCTTGACCCTGAAAATGGCGTAGCAGCAATTGGTTCTGGTGGTAATTATGCTTACAGTGCTGGCTTAGCATTACATAAACACTCAAATTTAAGTGCAAGTGAAATTGTACAAGAATCACTTAAGATTGCAGGCGATTTATGTATTTATACTAATCATCATTTAACTTTAGAAACATTAGAATAAAATTAATTATAAAAAAACAAATTCATAATTTTTAATAATTAGTAAAAGTCCTAATATATTATTTCTAAATATAGTATTAAAATATGAGAGTGTTTATTTATAGATAGATGATAGAAATATATCCCTAAGTCTATCAAATTCTTGAGTTTGATTAACATTAATCCATAATCGCATAGTTAAATCAACCATTTCTTTAG
>JBJOQB010000143.1:0-10111 GCA_046050125.1 Pseudomonadota bacterium | reverse complement strand
GCATATAACTCAATTGCATGTAAAGCACTGTAACAACCAGCACAACCACAAGCATTTTCTTTTAAATCTTGTGCATGTGGAGCACTATCTGTACCTGCATAAAACTTATCATTTCCACTAGTTGCTACTTTGAGTAATGCTTCTTGATGTAAAGAACGTTTTAGTATCGGTAAGCAGTAGTAATGCGGTTTAATTCCACCAACTAACATATGATTACGATTGTAAAGTAAATGTTGTGGTGTAATGCTTGCACCTAAGTAATTGCTATTTTCAGATAGAACATAATCAGCTGCTTGTTTAGTTGTAATATGTTCAAAACTTAGTTTTAACTCAGGAAAATCTTTACGTAATGGAATTAAAACATCATCAATAAATTTTGCTTCCCTATCAAATATATCAATTTCACTAGCAGTTACTTCGCCATGCACAAGTAAAACTACTCCATGCTTTTGCATTTGTTCAATTACGCTATAGCAATGTTTAATATTAGTTACGCCATTTTCAGAAAGAGTTGTAGCACCTGCTGGATACAACTTAAATCCCTTAACAATTTGCGCATCTTTAGCTTTTTTTACTTCATCAGCATTTGTTTTATCAGTTAGATAAAGTGTCATATATGGAGTAAATTTATGCTCTAGTTCTTGCGGAACAGCTTTCTTAATTCGTTCATAGTAGCTGAATGCAAGTTCTGTTGTCGTAATTGGTGTTTTAAGGTTTGGCATTACTAAACACTGTGCAAATTGTTTAGCAGTGTGCGGAACTACATTATTAAGTACTTCGCCATCACGAAAATGCACATGCATATCATTGGGTTGAATAATTTCTAAGCTAGTTATGTTTGTATTTATATTAGACATATTATTTATAGAAGGTATAGTATATTTATGTTTTAAATTTTAATTATAGATTTTAATATTTACGAACTACATTTCTTGTATCCACATCATTTGGATAGCTTCTAAAATCTTTTCATTTGAATTTTTTGGATTATCACAAAAACCCTCTAATTCACATATCCATTTATGTAAATCTGTAAATCTAATAGCTAATGGGTCTACATCTGGGTGTTTATCAATTAATGATAATGTAATTTCTTGTATATCCGTCCAGTATAGTTGTTGTGGCATATGCTTTCCTGAAAATGAAATTATATAAACTATACTATACACAATCCACTTGAATTTGAGTATTTATTGTGCATATTTTTATATGATAATTTGATAAATAAGAATAATAAAATCAATATATAACTAAGATATTTTCTATTTTTTAGTCTTACTTAATGAGTACTAATCTTTAATTTTACTAATTTTCTCGAGCGTGATTAATTGTATATTTATTAATTTCTACAACTAAATCTTCTTCGCCAATGATTGCTTGACATGAAAGCCTAGATTTTGAGGTAAGACCCCAAGCTTTATCTAATAAATCATCTTCTAATTCATCTGATTCATTTAACGATTTTGCCCCTTCATGTACAATAACATGGCAGGTTGTACAAGCACATGACTTATCACATGCATGCTCAATTGCAATACCAGAATTTACAAGGGCATCACATACACTAACACCTGTTTTTGCTTCAATTACTGCACCGTCTTCACATAATGAAGGGTGAGGGAATACTATAATTTGGGGCATATATCCTTATAGCTATATAATTATTAATTATTGCTAATCACTATTATTTAATTAAACGTAATTGTAAAATAAAATAGCAATATATGCTATATTTATGGTTATTTTAAATTTGGTAAAATCTATGCAATTCTCTATAAAACAAGTATTAAAAACAGCCATAAATTCAGATGGTTTAACTCGTTTAGATGCACATGTTTTACTATGTCATATCTTAAAAGTAGCAAAAGAATATTTAATTATGCATGACGATGAAATTTTAACTTCATCTCAAGTTTTATCATATCAAGATTTATGCAAAAAAAGATTAAATGGCTTTCCAATTGCATATATATTAGGAAATAAAGAATTTTACGGCTTAGATTTTAATGTAAACGAAAATGTGCTTATTCCACGTCCAGATACAGAAGTTTTAGTTGAATTTGCTATTAATAATGCCTTGCAAAATGCATATGTACTTGATATGGGAACAGGTAGCGGGGCAATTGCAATTGCAACTAAACACCATCGTAAAGATATAAAAATGTATGCATGTGATATAAGTGATAAAGCATTAAATATAGCTCAACAAAATGCAATTAAAAATAATGTAGATATAGAATTTATACATAGTAATTGGTTTGAATCCATTCCAAGTAGCTATAAATTTGATATGATAGTGAGCAACCCGCCTTATATTCATGTAAATGATGAGCATTTAAATCAAGAAATCCGTTTTGAGCCAAGGTTAGCACTAACTGATGAAAATGATGGACTACAACATATTATAAATATTGTAAAAAATGCGAGATTATTCTTAAATAAAAATGGCTATGTTGCTATAGAACATGGCTACAATCAAGCACAAAATGTAAAAGATATATTTATAAAATATGGTTATGAAAATATAAACCATCTAATTGATTTAGGTGGTAATACCCGAGTAACGCTGGGAATATTCACAAATAAATTATAATAATTTTTCGTTGTATATATTTATTAAGGTTTTCACATAATCTATACAACCTAAAATCAAAGACTATATAATAACTGTATTATTATATATTCACACATAAAACAATGAATAAAAAAAGAGTTACTAAAGACAACAAACTAAAAGTTGCAATTACAGTTAATTCAGAACAAGACAAACTACCATCAGTATGGTCAAGTGGTGCATGGCAAAATGTTATATTCTTATATTACCTACTAAAAGAAAGTGAAAGATTAGAAAGCGTAAGATTACTTAATCATGCCTTAAAACCATCAAAAACGCTTGAAGTTGTAAAAGGAACAAACATACCACTTTATACATTTGATGAACTACAAGATGATTTAGATGTATTAATTATCATGGGCATTCAGCTTAACCCAGAAATGGTTAGCTCACTACGAGAAAAAGGCACAAAAGTTATTTGCTTCCATGTTGGAAACCACTACATTATTACTTTAGAAAATATCTTATTTGACTTACATCAAAGAGGTGGTGGAGAGTTTGATGGCTCAGCTTTAGATGGAATATGGACATTACCACATCATGAAAACACATGCCGTAGCTTTTTTGAGACAACATTAAAAGCACCTGTTAGCTCAATGCCATACTTATGGAATGCTTTGTTCATTGAACATATGGTAAAAACAAATAACTTAAGTGGAAAATTTGGATATCAGCCAAAACCCGCTGAATACAAACAAAAAGTTGCCATATTTGAACCAAATATCAATATCGTAAAAAGTAGCATTTACCCAATGTTAATCAGTGAATTAGCTTATCGTGAAAAACCAGAGCTAATTGGCGGGGTGCATGTAACAAATACAGCTAAATTCCACAGACAAACAGCATTTAATAAATTTGCATTTACATTAGACATTACCAAAAACAATATTGCATCTTATGATGACCGATATGATACACCATCATTCATGAGCTTTTACGGCGATGTTGTTGTATCTCATCAATGGGAAAATGGCTTAAATAATCTTTATTTTGATTTGTTATATGGAAACTATCCATTAGTGCATAATTCAAGCTTCTTAAAAGATATTGGATACTATTATGAAGGTTTTGATGCAAAAGCAGGTGCAAAACAGCTAATCAAAGCATTAAGTAAACATAATCATGAAGATTATAAAAAGAAATGCAAAAAAGAATTAGATAAAGTTGATATATACAATAAAGATAATTTAAAAACTTATGAAGATGGCTTATTTAACCTATTTAAATAAACCTCAATCACATTGAGTATTTAATGTGATATTGGTGTTTTACAAAAAATAGTGTATAATTGTCTTATTTTTTAATACTCTTTGAATATAAGGATATTACCATGGCGCGCAAGTGCAAGTTAATGAACAAAGGTCCAATGGTAGGGAACAACGTTTCTCATGCCAATAATAAAACAAAGCGTCGCTTTGAAGTTGCTTTAAAGTGGAGTAACATTTATTTAGTTATAGAAAATGTAACACGTAAATTTAGAGTTCGCATTTCTCAACAGGGTGCTCGTACTATAGATAAAATTCGTAATACAGAAGGCGATGCTGCTGCATTAGATTTCTTAAAAAAATCTAGTTTAGTTTAATCGTTCAATACTATAAATTATAAGGATACATCATGGCATCTAAGAAAAAAGGCGGACGTGAAAAAATTAAGCTAAAGTCTACACAGTCAGCTCATTTTTACACAACGTTTAAAAACAAACGTAATACAACAGGTAAATTAGAAATTATCAAATTTGACCCGTTCTTACGTAAACATGTTTCGTACAAAGAAGACAAAATTAAGTAGTCTGCTTAGTCATAAACACAGCCCGCTTTGGCGGGTTTTTGCTTTTATAGCCAATCATTTTTAATTATGATTAATTTTAATTATTAAAATAATTTAACATTGATTACTCTGCATTTACTAATTAATTAAAATATTTGAAAAATTGCCCCATACTTTTTTTAAAGGATTAATATGTTTAAACATAATGACGAACTAGCTTTACAAAATACTGACCCAGAAATCTTTGGTTGGATTAAAAAAGAAGAGCAAAGACAAGAAGAGCATATTGAATTAATTGCTTCTGAAAATTACACAAGCCCAGCAGTAATGCAAGCACAAGGCTCACAATGTACAAATAAGTATGCTGAAGGCTATCCAGCTAAACGTTACTATGGTGGTTGTGAATATGTTGATGAAATTGAAAAATTAGCAATTGAAAGATTGAAAAAAATATTTGGTGCAGAAGCAGCAAATGTGCAGCCAAATTCTGGCTCACAAGCAAATCAGGGTGTATTTTTTGCTATGTTAAAACCAGGCGATACCATTATGGGTATGAGTTTAGCTAATGGTGGTCATTTAACACATGGCTCTCCTGTAAATATGTCAGGGAAATGGTTTAATGTAATTAGCTACGGTTTAGATGAAAATGAAGTTTTAGACTACGAAGAAGCAGAACGCTTAGCAAGAGAACATAAACCAAAATTAATCATTGCAGGTGCGTCAGCATATAGCTTACATATTGATTTTGAGCGTTTAGGCAAGTTAGCTAAAGAGGTTGGGGCATATTTCATGGTAGATATGGCTCACTATGCTGGTTTAATTGCAGCTGGAGTTTATCCTAACCCAGTTCCATTTGCTGACTTTGTAACATCTACTACACATAAAAGCTTACGTGGTCCACGTGGTGGCGTAATTTTATGTAAAGCTGAATTTGAAAAAGCAATTAATTCTTCTATATTCCCAGGCATTCAAGGTGGCCCATTAATGCACGTTGTTGCTGGTAAAGCAGTAGCATTCCATGAAGCATTACAACCTGAATTTAAAGAGTATCAACAACAAGTGGTTAAAAATGCTCAAGCATTAGCAAACCAATTAACAAAAAATGGCTTACGTATTATTTCTGGTAGAACTGAAAGCCATGTAATGTTAGTAGATTTAACTCCATTAAATATTACAGGTAAAGAAGCAGAGGCAGTTTTAGGTACAGTTAATATTACTTGTAATAAAAATGCAATTCCAAATGATAAACAAAGCCCATTTGTTACATCTGGAATACGTTTAGGCACGCCAGCAATGACAACACGTGGCTGTGTAGAAGAAGATATGGTAAACGTTGCTAACTTAATTACTAAAGCATTAAGCAATATTGGTAATCAAAATGCATTAAATGAAGTAAAAGCAGAAGTAGCTAAATTAACAAGCAAATACCCTGCATATAAAGCATAATAAGTTTAATTATTTATAAACAAATAATTAGCCTGCATTTAAAACCTTATATAACTAAGTTTATGTAAGGTTTTTTTAATTTATAATATATTGAATAGATATACAAATTATTAAAATAATCATATATAATAGCCAAAGTTTTAAAGCTTTTTAAACATATTTCGTAACAAATATAAATAATAATATGACTGATACTTGCCACACATTAGAAGATATAGAGCAAAACCTATCTATACTAAATTCAGTTAACTCTCCAGATGATTTAAAAAAATTAAATATAGAAAATTTAAAATCATTATCTATAGAATTAAGAGATTTTATTTTAGAATCCGTATCAAAAACTGGGGGGCATTTGTCTTCAAATTTGGGTACGGTAGAGCTTACTGTTGCTATTCATCATGTATTTAATACACCGTATGATAGGCTAATTTGGGACGTCGGTCATCAATCATACCCACATAAAATCTTGACAGGGCGTAAAAATAAAATGCATAGCCTACGCCAATTAAATGGCTTATCTGGCTTTCCGAAACGTAGCGAAAGTGAATATGATGCATTTGGAACAGCACACTCATCAACAAGTATATCAGCTGCTACAGGCATGGCAAAAGCAAGCCAAATTAAACAAGAAAATCGCATATCAATTGCTGTAATTGGCGATGGTGCAATGAGTGCAGGCATGGCATTTGAAGCAATGAATAATGCAGGGATAGATAAAGGATTGCCATTATTAGTCATTTTAAATGATAACGATATGTCAATTTCGCCTGCTGTTGGTGCATTAAATAAGTACTTAGCTCGTTTACTTAGTGGTAAATTTTATGCCGCAACTAAAAAAGGTTTAAATAAAGTATTAAAAGTTGCTCCTCCTGTACTTGAATTAGCTAAAAAAGTAGAAGAACATGCAAAAGGCATGATTATGCCTGCAACATTATTTGAGGAATTTGGCTTTAATTATATTGGGCCAATTGATGGGCATGATTTAAATGCATTAATTCCTACACTGAAAAATATCCAGCACATTATCCAACAAGGTCAAGGACCACAGTTTTTACATATTGTAACTAAAAAAGGACAAGGATATAAATTAGCAGAAGTTGACCCAATTTTATACCATGGGCCAGGTAAATTTAATCCTCAAGAAGGTATTTTATCTACATCTAAATCAACTACATCAGCAAAAACATATACACAAATATTTTCAGATTGGATATGTAAAAAAGCACAAAAAGACGAAAAATTAGTAGCGATAACCCCTGCAATGCGTGAAGGTTCTGGATTAGTAGAGTTTGAACAAAAATATCCAGAGCGTTATTTTGATGTTGGAATTGCGGAACAGCATTGTGTAACTTTTGCAGCAGGATTAGCATGTGAAGGGCTAAAACCTATAGTTGCAATATATTCAACATTTTTACAACGTGCTTACGACCAATTAATACATGATGTAACACTACAAAATTTACCTGTAGTTTTTGCAATTGATAGAGCAGGTTTAGTTGGTGCAGACGGTGCTACTCATGCTGGTAATTATGATTTAGCATATTTGAGATGTATACCAAGCCTAAGCCTTTTAGCAGCGAGTAATTCAAATGAATTATCTCAAATGCTAGATATTGCTTATGCACAAAATCATCCTGTTGCTGTGCGTTACCCACGTGGAACAGCAATGTTAATAGATAATATTGACGATATTAAATGGGGTAAAGCATCTATCGCATATCAAGCAAAATTTGATAATAATGATGATAATTTACATAAAATAGCTATTTTAGCTTTTGGCTCAATGGTAAACCCATCTATAAATGTTGGTAAAAATATAAATGCAACTGTAGTAAATATGAGGTTTATTAAACCAATTGATACAGAAATGATAAAAGAAATATGTGCAAATTATACTCATGTTATCATGGTTGAAGAAGGTTGCATAATGGGCGGTGCAGGTAGTGCATGTCTAGAAGAAATAGCTAAATTAAGATTAAAAAAATCTCCATTAACACTTTTACTAGGCTTACCTGATGAATATATTGACCATGGCGACCCAGCTAAGTTATTAGCTATGCATGGATTAGATGCTGATGGCATACAACAGTCTATTTTAGATTTTACAGCGTAGTTAAATTATGCTTATTTTTACCCATATATGTAACATATGCTTTTACAAAATATGTTAAAACATGCTAGAATTGCAACTATATTTAGTTATATAAAGTAGTTGTATATAACTATAATCATAAAATGAAAATAATAATCGGAAAAATATGCAAATAGTAAAATTTTTGTTAATGGTTGCTCAAATTTTGAGTGGTTTAGGTATTATTGGATTAGTTCTATTACAGCATGGTAAAGGTGCTGATGCTGGTGCTGGTTTTGGTGGTGGTAGCTCAAATAGCGTTTTTGGTGCTACAGGCTCAGCTAATTTTTTATCTAGAACAACAGCTGTATTAGCTGTATTATTTTTCACTGCAACAATAGCAATTAATTGGTTTAGTGGTTACAAACCATCTTCTAGCCTAATGCAACAGTTATCACAAAAGCCTCAAGCAACACAAACTGCAACTTCAACTAATGATGCAAAAGTTCCTGCATCTAAAACTGAAGTACCAAAATAATTTAAAAAATGAAAAAATATCTACTAGCAGGCTTATTGGTATGGATACCTATAGCAGTAACTATTTGGTTGCTTACAGCCGTATTTGGTAGTTTAAACTCAATTTTTAAATCTTTAATACTATGGTTTCATGGATTAATTGGTGTTGATGTTTCTCCATTATTACTAAAAATATCTGGTATTCCGGGAATTGGTCTACTAGTAATTATAACTGTTATACTTACTACAGGTTTATTTGCTGGTAATATAGTTGGTCAATGGTGGATAGACTTGTGGGATAAATTCATTAACCGTATACCAATTGTCAAATCTATTTATTCAACTGTAAAACAAATATCAGATACTTTACTATCGGATAATGGTCAATCCTTTAAGGAAGCAGTTTTAATAGAATATCCTAGGCAAGGCATATGGACCATCGCATTTGTAACCGGTACACCAGATGAGATTATCTCACCTAGCAATCAGGATAATACTATTAATTCAACCAAAGAATATATAAGCGTATTTGTTCCAACAACACCAAACCCTACCTCAGGATTTCTACTCATCGTAGATAAAAATAATGTAAAAACATTAGATTTAAGTGTAGAACAAGCTCTGAAATATATTGTTTCAATGGGAGTTTTGCATGTTGAGTCGAATAATCTAGAAGCAAATGAAATAGTTCAGATATCAAATATACAAAATAATTGATAATTTTAACTTAAATATCCTAAATGCATTTAATATGCAAGTATAAAAATAAACATCTAAAAAAACTAGTTTAAATTAATTAATCAAAATGGGTTATGCTATGTTAAACACTCAAAAAAATCGTATAGACTCTTGCATTCATCATTTACAACAACAAAATAAATCAGCATTAGTTACATTCATAACAGCTGGCGACCCTGTAATGATTGACACTGTGCAAATAATGCATGCTATGGCAGATAATGGAGTTGATATTATCGAGCTAGGCGTACCATTTTCAGACCCAATGGCTGATGGGCCAACAATACAACGCTCATCAGATAGGGCTGTGCGTAATGGCATAAATTTACTTAGTATTTTAGACATGGTAAGTAAATTTAGACAAATAAATCAAACTACACCAATTGTTTTAATGGGATATGCCAATACTTTTAGCTACTACCAACAAACTTTAGGTATTGATAATTTAGCCAGTAAATTTCAAAATAGTGGAGTTGATGGAATACTTTTAGTGGATATGCCACCAGAAAATGATAAAAATCGCACAGTTTTTGCAAAATATAATTTACATAATATTTATTTAATATCGCCAACTACAACTACTGAAAGAATAGAATATATTAATAATAATGCTAGTGGTTACATTTACTATGTTGCTCTTAAAGGAGTTACAGGAGCTAAAACTCTAGATGTTTCAGGTTTAACTGATTACTTACCGCAATTAAAACAAAAAATTAATTTGCCAATTACGGTTGGATTTGGAATTGATAGCCCTGAAGTTGCAGGTAAAATTGCAAAACATGCTGATGGAATTGTGATTGGTAGCAAAATCATTAGTATTTTAGAGAATACACCAAAAGAAAACCAAATAGATGCATTAGTTGATTTTGTAAAAAGTATATCTAAAGCTATCTAAAATCATATAAATAAATTTATAATTTATTGCCTAGTATCATAAAATTTATGCTATTTTTAAATTT
>JBJOQB010000142.1:0-9182 GCA_046050125.1 Pseudomonadota bacterium | reverse complement strand
GATAATTTTATTCTACTGTGAATACTACTAGTATTTATAAGTATATTTTTATAACCATTTATTACAAAAAATATCTCTTTTAGACTAAAACTCTATATTTAGTTTATCCTTATATATTTTTAATCTATTCTCAGCTTTTTCAATGAATTGTTCATAAAAAAGTATTTCTGTATACAGCTCCCCATATGATTTTCCTGTTTGTGGATCGGAGAGATGTCCTGTATTAAAGTATCCTAATCCGCTCGGGAATCTATTATAACCAGGAATCATTCTTGACTCATTTAAAGTAGTTCCTATTAAATATCCATAAAATTTTTTAAGTTTCCCATTTGATTTTGCAGCTAACAACCTAGAATATTGAGCTAAATCTGGGATATGTTCTTGTAATTCAACCCCAGGTGCTTTAAATTCAATAATAATTGCTGATCCTTCTTGATTAAATATAGCAATATCTGGTCTTTTTTTATTATGCTCTTTATTATTTTTTTCAAAAAGATTTTTTAAACTTTCATCTATATCTTCTGCAAAAAGATTTTCATTTTTATCCCATGGAATAGATGCTAATGATATATCTGAAGAAATATATTTAAAATAGTGATATTCTTCATTTAATATCCAAATATCATGATCAACTTGATTATCTGAGTGTTTTCCTGTTGGAAAAAATACATTATGAATTATTTTTTCATTTTGTTTCTTTTTGCTATCTTCTAAATCTTTTTGGCAATTCAATGTTGCATCTATAGAATGCTTTAAAACTTTAATAATAGAATTTCGACGCACAATAAGTTGGGAAAGATTTGCCATATCCATTTTTTTTATGGCACTTGTATAACGCCATGATAAATCATTAAGTTTATTTCTAAAGTCTTCAGTTGTAGGATTTAATTCAATTAATTTTTGTTCCATATCAATAATACTTGAAGTATCTCCTATGATATCCTCTTGATATTTTTTTAATACTCTTTTAGCAATATTTTCCTCTGTATCACTATACTGAATTTTTATATTTGCTTCATCAAGCATAGATTTAGATATACCAAATTTTTTTTCTGTCGATTTAATCAGTGCATTTTTATCAAAGTGTGTCGGTACTAATATTTCTGAAATGTAATCTTCAACTGATTGTAGTATATCCTCTAAAGAAAAATTATTATCTATGAGATCAAAATTTGGGCTACATTCTTTTGGTATGATAAAATTATCACGCTGTACATTGACTTTTTGATCTAAAAAATCGCTTTCTATGATAAATAATTCAAATTTATTATAAATGCTTATTTTTCTATCTCTTTCATTAAGGAAGTAGTTTATAGAGGAAATAACCTTTGCTGAATTAGCACATAATGCAACCTCATGTGTAATATCATTGAAAATATTACTTTCTAAAGAATAACGGGTAACTTTTAATGTAAAATTACTTTTATTATTATGCTTACAAATTAGCTCTATATCTTTTTTGCTATGTGGTATTGGAATATCAGATGCTTTAATTTCTTCTATAGCTTTGAGATCATC
Source organism: Pseudomonadota bacterium (assembly GCA_046050125.1). GTDB lineage: Bacteria > Pseudomonadota > Gammaproteobacteria > Burkholderiales > Burkholderiaceae > JAHFQJ01. Next base: position 7,664 of record JBJOQB010000142.1, on the reverse strand, counting down.
ATCTTCTATTTCCTCAAAAGAGATTTTGAAATCTCCAACAATTTCTTTTAACAAAACCATTCTTTGAAGAAATGTAATATAAATGTGCTTTTTAACCGATTTTGCAGAAAAACTTTCTCGAATATTTATGCTATCAATATATTTTAACTTTTTTAAAGTTATATTGGTATACATATCATCTAATTCAATATTACAAGGTGTTTTTGTGAAATCGTTTTCTGATATTTCACGACTATTTGTAGAAATATATAATTTTCTACTAAAAAAATTATTTTCTTCTTTAAAAATACTATCAATTTCAATGTTGTTAAAGTAGTGAAAAAATTGTATTCTTCCTGCTCCCTTGCATTTTCCAACGCCAGAGATATCTAAGTAATCTTTATATGTAGTATCTTTTGTTAAAAAAGCTTTGATTTGTTCATTCTCAAATCCAGCTCCATTATCTTTGCAACTAATATTAATATTGTAGTTACTATTTTCATCTATTGTTTTATGATTATTTGTAAAATGTATTGTAAATGTAATAGATAGATTTGATACATTTTCTTTACTTTTTCTAATTAAATATGAATCTATAGCATTTGAAAAAAGCTCTTCAAATATAACAAATATATTTTTACTAATTAAAGTATTTTTTAATCCACCTTGTATATCTAAATTCATTTTTTATTCCGCTATTAAAAGATTAATATATATTATATTTTACAACAATAAATCTATAAATCATATGAAATTAAATTATCGATATACTTTATTTATAAATTTGTATAAGGTCTTTCATTTACAAAAAACACAGCTCCTTCTTACTAGTTTCTATAGGTATTTATTAAATTTAAAACTCTATAATTTTATCAATCCGTTCAATTTATTTATTGCTTATGTTCTCATGATTTATCGCTACAGTAGCTTTTTTTACAATTTCTTGAACATGTTTATTTGCAATATCTTGATTAATTCTATCATTATGATTATTTTGCTTTTTATCAATTATTTCTTTAACATGTTTTACATGATTAATATGCGTTGTAATGCTTGGTTTTAATTTAGCCGATGCTATATTTTGGCAAATGGTTTTTACCTCAAAGTCAGATAATAGTTTAATATTTTTTCGTTTGATATATTTAATATATTCCCCTGCATATACCACATTTTCAGGCATTTCAGTTTTGAAAGTGCTATCCCCAATAAATACAACGATTGAAAAGAATTTACTAGCATTTATATTTAATAAGCTTTCTAAGCATTTAGTATGTTTATAATTTTGATGTAATGGATTCTGAAATTGATTTTTACATTTGTAGATTTGCTGAGTCCACATTTTTTGACTTGCACTACCAAAAATCCAGCCCTTCATGTTTTTAGTTTCAATCACAAATATACCATATGGCGATACAATCACATGGTCAATTTGCGTTGTTCCCCCATCTTCAGTGGGTATGGTTATACCTTTAATGAGATGATAGATGTTCTTATCCAAAAAGAATTTTGCAAGAATATTGACTTGAAATTCTCCAACTATTCCTTTAACAAACTTAAGCTTGAATAAAGAAATTAATATCAAGATTAAAATTGAAAATATAAAAAATGGTTGCGTTAAAAATTGCAAAACAATATCAAAAGGGTTAAGTAGTTTCATATGTTGCTCGATGTTTTTAACTCTTTGATATACAAATTATTATTTTTATAGCGTTATTCTTTTATAGGTTATAAACCCTTAAAATGCAATATTATTTGAGTTTATAAATTTAATTGAGAATAAAAAAACATTGTATTTAGACAATAATAATATTATAATAGCAATAGTTCGCATACGTTTTAAATAATAATATTTAAAAGTTAAGTCCTAATTCTTCATATAAAATAAAGCAACTAAAAGCTCATATATAATAAACTGATACTTATTACTTATACTATTTCCAAATAATTATTATTTACAAAAATCAACCTAACTCAATTCTTTTCTAAACAAAAAAATCAATGTCTAAGTGGTTACTCCCTGAATACGTGTCTGACGTATTGCCTAGCGAAGCTAGAAAAATAGAAGAAATGCGTAGATGTATTTTAGATAAATTTCGTACATTTGGCTACGAGCTAGTTATGCCTCCTTTATTAGAGTATATCGACTCTTTACTAACAGGAACAGGGCAGGATTTGGATATACAAACCTTCAAATTGTTGGATATCCACACCGCCAAAACCATGGGGATTAGGGCAGATATTACGCCACAAATTGCTAGAATTGATGCTCATTTGCTTGGAAGGCAGGGTATTACGAGGTTGTGCTATGCAGGCGAAACATTACATACAAAACCGAATAATAATCAAGAAACACGCACACCTTTGCAAATCGGTGCAGAAATTTACGGTACAACACATATTCAAGCAGATATTGAAGTATTGCAATTAATGTATCAAACTTTAATTGTAGCGGGAATTAGTGATTTTTATATCTCAATTGGGCATGCTAAAGTTATTGAAATTTTAGAAATTGATGTAAATTCTGAATTATTTTCAGCGATTTTATCTAAAGATATTTCTATTATAAAACAAAGTACACATTTACATAAGCAAGCAATTTTAGACTTAATGGACGTGCAAGCTTTAAGCCAAGATTATAAAGAAGTTTTACAGAATTTAGTTCAAAAACACCCAATATTAAGCGATGTAATCAACGATGTAGTAGTTGTATGCGATTCAGTTTCTAAATACCTAGAGCAAACTTCGTCAAAATTATTAATAGATATAACCGATATTGAAGGTTACTGCTATCACACAGGTTTGACTTACAATGTTTATCATAAAAACAGCCATAGCCCAATTGCTAAAGGCGGTAGATATGATAAAGTTAGTTCTGCATTTGGTCGTAAACGTCCCGCAACAGGTTTTTCCATAAATTTACGCCAAATTTCTCCGCTTTCATCGTTGCAATCTAATCCGAATGCAATTTTAGCACCGTGGATATTAGACGATGAATTGCAGAAGTTGATTGCAAATCTACGTAATAAAGGCGAGGTTGTAATACAACTAGAAGATAATATGCATATTGATGAATTTAAATTTACACATAAAATTATTCAAAATCCAAATTTAAATAGTTTAAATTCAGAAAATAAAGATAATATAAATAATACGAATAAATGGGTAGTAGTTATAAAAGATTAATCTTTAAGAAATTCAGCGATTAAGAAAGTAAATATTAAGTAAATTAAAGAGGTAAAAATGCAAAATATGTTAATTTTAGGCACTCAATGGGGTGATGAAGGAAAAGGCAAAATAGTTGATTGGCTAACTGAAAAATGTGCAGCAGTTGTGCGTTTTCAAGGTGGGCATAATGCAGGTCATACTTTAATTATTAATGGTAAAAAAACAGTTTTACGCCTTATTCCATCAGGGATTATGCACTCGCACGTAACCTGCTATATTGGTTCAGGCGTGGTTTTATCTCCGCAGGCATTATTTAGCGAAATTACAGAGCTAGAAGCAGGTGGACTTGATGTAAGAAATCGCTTGAAAATTGCTGGAACAACACATTTAATTTTACCTTACCATGTAGTATTAGATAAAGCTAGAGAAGCTAAAAAAGGTAGTGGGAAAATTGGCACAACAGGGCGTGGTATTGGGCCAGCCTATGAAGATAAAGTAGCTCGTCGCGGTTTACGTGTACAAGATTTGCTAAGTATGGATTGCTTTGAGCAAAAGCTAAAAGAAAATGTTGAATACTATAATTTCTTATTCAAAAATTACTTTAATGTTGAAGAATTAAATTATAATGAAATCCTACAAGAAATCTTAAAAGTAAAAGATGATTTACTTAAAATGATTGACGATGTGCCACAAAAGTTACAAGGCTTATTTGAGCAAAACAAGCGAGTAATTTTTGAAGGTGCTCAAGGAACAATGTTAGATGTTGACCATGGAACATATCCATTTGTAACATCAAGTAATTGTATAGCAGGAAATGCGGCAATTGGTAGCGGTGTTGGTATGCACCATATTGATTATGTTTTAGGTATTACAAAAGCCTATTGCACTAGAGTGGGTGCTGGTCCATTCCCAAGTCAATTATATGATGCTGATGATGAAAATGCACAAGATGAAATAGGTAAATTTATCGCTAAAGAAGGTAATGAATTTGGTTCAGTAACAGGGCGACCACGCAGAACAGGTTGGATTGATATTCCAGCATTAAAACGTGCAATACAAATTAATGGTGTAAAAGGCATTTGTATTACTAAATTAGATGTGTTAGATAAACTGAAAGAAGTAAAAATTTGTACACATTATGTGCATAATGGTATAGAATGTAATGTAAGCCCACAAGGTGCAACAGAATTAGCACAATGTACGCCCGTATTTGAAACAATTGAAGGGTGGCAAACATCTACCTACGGTGTAACAAGTTGGGATAAACTACCTGCCCAAGCCCAAAAATATCTACAACGTGTTCAACAATTACTTGGAATTAATATTGATATTGTATCTACAGGTCCTGACCGTGTACATACAATTAAACTCAATAATTTTGATGGTATAGAATAAAAAATAAGGTTTAATTTTGCATAGTGCCAATAAATTAAATATTAAATAATTGGCATTTTATGCATTAAAGCGATAATCTTAATATAAATATATACTCAAAAATATCTCTAAAATTATATAGAAAAAGATAAAAATATGCATTTAAACGACTTAAAATATTTACATGTAACTGCTTTAGTTGATATGGCAATTGGTTTGCAAATTGATAATGCACAGCGTATGCGTAAGCAAGAATTAATGTTTGCAATCTTAAAACGACATGCAAAAAATGGCGAAGCTATTTACGGTGAAGGTACTTTAGAGGTACTGCCAGATGGTTTTGGTTTTTTACGTTCGCCAGACACATCATATCTAGCTAGTACAGATGATATATATGTAAGTCCATCACAAATACGTCGTTTTAATTTGCATACAGGCGATACGATTGAAGGCGAGGTACGTGTACCAAAAGATGGAGAACGTTACTTTGCTTTAGTAAAAGTAGATAAAATTAATGGATTCTCGCCAGAAGCGATTAAAAACCGCATTATGTTTGAGAATTTAACACCATTACACCCAGACCGTACTTTATGCTTAGAGCGTGAAAATAAATCGGAAGAGAACATCACAGGACGTATTATTGATTTGGTATCTCCAATTGGTAGAGGACAACGTGCTTTACTAGTTGCACCCCCAAAATCAGGTAAAACCGTGATGTTACAGCATATTGCACATTCAATCACTGATAACCACCCTGATGTTGTGTTATTTGTATTGCTAATCGATGAGCGTCCAGAGGAAGTTACAGAGATGCAACGTTCAGTAAAAGGTGAAGTAATTGCATCAACGTTTGATGAGCCAGCTTCACGCCATGTACAAGTTGCTGAAATGGTAATCGAAAAAGCAAAATGTTTAGTAGAAATGAAAAAAGATGTAGTAATTCTACTTGATTCTATTACACGTTTAGCAAGAGCATACAATACGGTTATTCCTGCATCAGGCAAGGTTTTAACGGGTGGTGTTGATGCAAATGCATTACAAAGACCAAAACGCTTTTTTGGTGCTGCTCGTAATGTTGAGGAAGGCGGTTCATTAACAATTATAGCTACAGCATTGATTGATACAGGTAGTCGCATGGATGATGTGATTTATGAAGAATTTAAAGGTACAGGTAACATGGAGGCTCATTTAGAGCGTCGTTTAGCTGAAAAACGAGTTTACCCAACAATTAATATTAAAAAATCTGGTACACGTCGTGAAGAACTACTTATTAAAGCTGATATTTTACAGAAAATGTGGGTATTACGTAAATTCATTTACGATATGGACGAAATTCAAGCAATGGAATTTTTACTTGAAAAAATGCGTCATACTAAGAATAATGCAGAATTCTTTGATTTGATGCGTAGAGGCGGTTAATATATTCTAAACCCTGCAAATGCTGGCAATTAGTAATTATGCTAGTTGCTATAAGTAAAAAAATACTTAAAATATTATTTTAATTTAAATATATTTTGAGTATTTATTATGGCAAAATTAAAAACAAATCCTGCAGATTATTTTAGAAAATCATCAAAACAAAATCAATCTATATCTGAAATTGGTTCTCCTACTCTAGTTACAACAACTAGCAAACAAGCTCGTGAGTTGCTACGAATTACTTCATCTCCTGTGATAACATCTCCATCTTCTCCTTCATATAGTTCAACTACTTCAACCCCTGTAACACCGCATAGTGCAACTAGTACAATGTCATTTTTTGAGCATTATCCCAAAAATGTAGCATCTATATTAACTAATTCAACTTCATCTCCAATTCCGCCTACTTCAGGTAATGGTGGTAAAATTGCTCGTAATAGCTGGTTAGATAAAGAGTTTGCAAAACAAGATGCAATAAGAAGTGGGTTTTTAGATGAAGAGCATTATTCAACTAAATACATTAGTTCGGGATTAGGTAAGAAAGCTAGAGATTCAATGCATGGTAGTAAATCATAATTAGATTTATATATTATAATTGCTTTGTTTATTTTTAAGAATATTTGTGTATGCATGAATATATATCGCTTTTGTGTTAAACTTAACATATTAAATGCATATCAAAATTGGATTAAAATAAAATATGAAAAAAAAGGCATCATACCGTAATAACCGAGTTGCAGACCAAATTTTAAAAGACATATCTTTACTAATTCAGCAAGAAATTAAAGATACTAGATTAGGTTTTGTAACATTACAGCATATAGAATTAACGCCTGATTATGCTCATGCAAAAATATATGTTTCTGTTTTTGGGAGTGAGCCACAGGTTTCAATCGATGTTTTAAATGGTAAGGCAGGTTATTTACATTCTCTGCTGTTTAAAATGCTAAGAATTCATACTATACCTAAATTAAAATTTGTATACGATGAAACTCAAGAAAAAGGTTTTGAGATTTCTCAATTGATTGCTAAAGCTAACCAAACTAATTCAGATACAGATACAGATTCAGATAATAATTAGATTTAAGGTTAATTACATTAATTTTCAATCTTTAATTTCTTGCTCTTTATATCCTGATAGATATCTTTCAATTTCAATATAAAACAGGTATATATCCTTATTTTAATTATAAAAAAATATTATATATTTAAATTATAATTTTATAATTAAGGTGGATATATGTCTTTGAAAACGATTGGGCTTAATCAAGGCGTGCATGAAGGACATTTTGGCGAATTTGTAAGAAATACAGCAACAGATACAACTGTCGTAATGCCAAATAAAAAATGTGGTATTTGTGGTCATAGTATTGGGCTTGAAACAGCAACACGCATGACAAATTTAGGTGATATTAATTTGCATGTTTACAGTCATGGTAAAGAAAAAGGTAGCATTTTACCAAATGATTCGATGATAGCTCACAATTCATGTGCAAAATCTAGCACTAATCATTGTAAAACAGAATCGTACGGAGATGGCAACCCATTCCAAATTAGGGATTTTTTAGATAAAAATTACAAATGATATTAAATTGCATCAATCTCTCTATTATCTAAATTCTTATTACATGTTGATTGTAATTGATAATTGGTAGATTTTTCAAAATCATCAGGTTTTGTAGCTAGCTCAATGTAGTGAATGTTATTTGTTTCCCAGTGTTGTGCTA
>JBJOQB010000141.1:0-8814 GCA_046050125.1 Pseudomonadota bacterium | reverse complement strand
ATTTTTTTGTTAATTCATCATTTTGAGCATTTTTATTTGAAAAAAATCCAGAAGCAATGATAGCACAAATAAATAAAAAAACGATTAGTATAGCTATAATATCCACAATTAAACCTTTTATCTTGTTTATTCTGCAGAATTATATCATACAAAATTTAGGGTTTGTGTAGTTAAAATTTAATTAAGGTAATCTTTATTATTTTAATTTTATATATTTAACAAATTGAAAGAATTTGTAAGCAGTCATCAAACAAATCCAGAATCAACAAAAAGATTTATAAGTTTATTATAAAATTATATAAACCCAATCAAATCTCCTGATGATTATTTATAGAACTAGCATGCAACTTCAAAAAATGCTGAATTGCCATTTTTGCACGGCTTGTTTTTACAATCTTTAGCCATTCTGCTTTTGGTTTAATATTTGGGTTAGTTTTTATCTTAATTAAATCTCCATTTCTTAGAATATGATTTAATTTTGACCGTAATCCATTTACTTCTATATATTGTGTTGTACTACCAATTGTATAAGATACATGATAAGCAAAATCTAAAGCTGTTGAATGCCTTGGGATTAACACAGGGTTACCACCTTCATCAAATACAACAATTTCATCACTAGATAAATCAATTTTACTGTAATATAGTAATTCTTTAAAATTTGATGTTTTGCTTCTTAATTCTTTTAGGGCATTTAACAAATAATGTGGTGTACTATCATGAATATAATTATCCACGGCTTCATTTTCTAGATTTTCATAATCTTCTATTTCATCATCTTCAAAAAATGCAGTAACTCCTGATTGTGCTATTTTCTGCATACGTTTTGTGCGAATTTGCATATTAATTATTCGCCCAGAACTATCGATTAATGAAGTGTGTAAGCCACTATAGCCATTGCTTTTAGGTAATGCAATATAATCCTTAAATTTACCTGGTTTTGGCTTAAACATGCTGTGTAAAACACCTAAAATGGTGTAACAATCCAATTTATTACCAGCAATAATCTCAAAACTTAGCAAATCTTGTATATCTCTAAATCTTGCATTACCGTGATATTGTTTTCTTTTTTTTAGTTTGCTATAGATTATATATGGTGTTTTAATATGACCTTTACATTCACCAAATATGTTATTTCTAGCTAAATTATCATTTATGCCGTTGCATATTTCTTCAATAAAGCTATTTGCAAACATAATTTGGCTTTGCATAGCATTTTTAATAATGTTATATCGCCAAGGGCTATAGTATAAGAAACTTAAGTCTTGTAACTCATTATAGGCATCATGCAAACCCAATAATCTAGCAAATGGAGCATATATCTCCTGTGTTTCTTTTGCTATTACTTTTTGCTTATTTGGTAACATGTAGCCTAATGTTCGCATATTATGTAATCGGTCTGCTATTTTTACTAACAAAACTTTATGGTCTTTTACGCTACTGGAAAGTAAACGCTCAAAGTTAGCAGCTCTTTCATCTTCTTTACTATTAAACTCTATATGGGTTAGTTTAGTTAATCCTTCTACTAAATCTGCAATATGTATACCAAAATCAGCTATTAATTCATTTTTTGTAATACCTTGGTCTTCCATTACATCATGCAATAACGCAGCACATATAGCAAATTTGCCTAATTTCCATGAGTTACATATTTCTGCTACAGCTAGTGGGTGAGTGATGTAAGGCTCGCCACTTTGTCGGTATTGACCTAAGTGAACTCTATCAGCGAAATAAAATGCTTTTTTTATTAAATTAACATCATCATTATTAAAACTACTTAAACTATTTAAAAATGGATTTACATCTATATTTTGTTTTTTACGTGGTAATTCAGGGTGGTATGTAGGACCAAAAAAATGCATCGCAGTTTTTGCCAATACCTTGTTGATAAATGATACAGAATCTACCACGTTTATGCTTTGATTTTTATCATCTGAATATGATGAAGTTGTGTAATGAATGTGTTTATCTTTTGCCATATTTTATATATATAACTAGTTTAGTTAAAACTTAGCCATTCATACTTATGTTGCTTGTGTTAATAATAAAAGGTATATTTTTTATATGTATATACCTAGGCAACAATTTTTGCGAATAGTTACTCTTATATTTTTATTATAGAGAGATATATAATTTTATGCTAGTAATAAATTATTACCTTGATTAAAAAAATCAATTATATCATTTCGATTTTGAATATTTTTCAATAAAATATGGTTACTAAGGTGTTGACGCCATAATCTACTGTTTTTTTGCCCATGATATAAACCAAGAATATGCTTAGTAATTGAACCTAGATAACAACCTTTTTCAAATTGAATGATGCTATATTCACATAGTTTTTGAATTATATTTTCTTTATCGTCTAACTTGGTATCAAAAATTAAATTATCAATTTGATTTAGTATATATGGATTATGATATGCACTTCTACCTAACATTACTGCATCAACTTTGGTTAAATGCTCGCTTACAGCCTCTAAACTATCAATTCCTCCATTTATGGTAATATGAGCTTGAGGAAATTCTTGTTTTAATCGATAGACATAATCATACTTTAGAGGAGGAATATCACGATTTTGTTTAGGGCTTAAACCTTTTAGTATTGCATTTCTGGCATGCACGATAAATTTTCTACAACCAGCATCATATAATTCTGCAACGAAATCACGTAGAAACTCGTAATCCTCAATTGAATCAATCCCAATTCTATGTTTAATGCTAACAGGTAACCTACTCTGACTCATTGCCGTAAAGCATTGTGCTACTAGTTTAGCCTCTCTCATTAAACATGCACCAAATGCACCTTTTTGCACACGTTCAGATGGGCAGCCACAATTTAGATTTATTTCATCATAATTATAGTTTCTTGCTATGATTGCACATTTTTCTAGTTCTGCTGGCTCACTTCCACCGAGCTGTAATACTAAAGGGTGTTCTTCTTGATTATATGCTAAATGCCTATCTACATCGCCATAAAGTATTGCACCTGATGTAATCATTTCTGTATATAAAACTGCATTTGGAGATAGTAATCGATGAAAAAATCTACAGTGCCTATCTGTCCAATCCAACATTGGGGCTACATATATTTTTTCTTGATTATTTTGAAGATTATTTTTAGTTTCCATCTGCATTTTTATATTTTTCTTAATTTATAATTTTAACATATAGATTAAACTATGTGTATTTTGCAGAATAGAAATTTAAAATATTATGGTATTTTTTAAGATAAAGATAAATTTATTAGTGCTTATTTTAAGCTTATATGATTTTTACTGAATTTAGAGTATTAAAATTAGTTTATAAAAACTATAGAATCGATATAAAATAGTATAGGAAGATGTTAATAATCTTCTTATACTAAATTTAAATGTTAAAACTAGTTAACTGCTGCTAATCGTTCTTTTTTAGAGCTATTTATACCTAATTGTTTAAATTTTCTGTATAAATGAGTTCTTTCTAAACCAGTTACTTGAGCAAGTTTCGTCATGCTACCTTGAGTTTTATTCAAATGATACTCAAAATACTTTTTTTCAAACCAGTCTCTTGCTTCTCTCAATGACATATCAAATGGGATATCACTAACTGAAGCATCATCTATTTCTTCTACTTTTTCTTCTGGTGCTTCCGCTATACGTAACGGCGTTACTAAGCTTATTTCAATTGACTTTAATAATTTAGCCATTGAAATAGGTTTTTCTAAGTAACCAACTGCACCAATTCTTGTTGCTTCTAAAGCTGTTTCTATAGTCGCATGCCCGCTCATCATGAGTACTGGCATATCTAGTTGTTTGTTAGTATGCCATTCTCTTAACAAAGTTATACCATCTGTATCAGGCATCCAAATATCTAGCAATACTAAATCAGGTCTTTGCTTTTGACGATATTGTCGAGCTTGATGAGCATTTTCTGCAGCATCTACAGTGTAGCCTTCATCATTTAAAATTTCGGTTAATAACTCTCTAATTCCTGTCTCATCATCTACTACTAATACTGTTGTCATACTCTTCTCTCAATTAAACGCTCTTAAACCAAATATGAACCTCTGCGCCCATTATACAGCCATTATTATTGTTGTCAATACGGTTATTGATTGTAATATCTGCATTATTCTCTTGTATAACCTTTTTAACGATTGCCATTCCTAAGCCTGTTCCTGTTTTCTTAGTTGTAATATATGGCTCAAATACTTTATCAATTATTGCTTTGTCAAAACCAGGCCCTGTATCTGCTACGCATAAATGGACACCTTTTTTAGATAAGCTAGTTGTGATAGTAATTGCTTGCTTTTCAAAACCCATCATTGCATCTTGCGAGTTTTGGATTAAATTATGCAGTACCTGCCTAACTTGCCCCACATCAATTAGTACTTCTGGCACATCATTTAGTTCTAGTTTCCAGTATATGTTATTACTTGATTTATATAATTGTACAACATCTTGAATTAAATCATTAAGGTTAATCTGGCTTAATATAGCTTGTGGCAACCTTGAGTAATGCCTAAATTCATCGACTAAACGCTTTAATGCACTAACTTGATTAATAATTGTATTTGTACTTTTATCCAAAATTGCCTGTTCGGCATCTCCTAATTTATTTTGCAATTTAATTTGCAATCGTTCTGCTGATAATTGTATTGGAGTAAGAGGGTTTTTAATTTCATGTGCTAATCTCTTGGCTACCTCTCCCCATGCATTTGTACGCTGAGCTGATAAAATTTCAGTTAAATCATCAAATACAATTAGTAAATTCTTTTCATCTAAACTTTTTAATATGCTACCTTTCATTAATAAGTAGCTTACACTTCCATCAGGTCTTATATACTCATACTCTGTTTGCCATTTTTTTTGTTGCCTGAAATAATAGTAGGCTGTTTTTAGCAAATCATTCAAGTTTTGGTGATACTTATGTACTAATTCATTTTGTAGATATTCAAATAAAGACACACTTAGTAATTCTTCTGCACTTTTGTTATATCTTAATAACCTTTGATTTTGGTCTAAAAGTATTACTCCTGCTGTCATTGTAGTTAATATACCTTCTAGCCTATTTTTACTACGATGCTCCATTAACCTTGATTCACTAAGTTGCTTTGTCATATGATTAAATCCTTTCATAATCATACCCAGCTCATCATTAGTTTCTATTTCTTGTTTTGGTCGTAAATCCCCACTTGCTACTAGCTTGGTATTTTGTTCTATTAGTAACAATGGTTGTGTTATTTGATTTCCTAACCAAAATGCTAAAATAATTGATAAACAAATTGCAAAACCTAAACTAATTGTAAGAGTAGTTATATAAAAACCTGTAAATTCATTTCTTCCTGCTTTATTTGTGAGGTGTTGTTGATTAGCTGATTCTATTTTATTAACTTTATCTGACCATTCCTTTGGAAGATGCTCTACCATTTGCAAAAAATGTATGGGAGAATTTACCCCACCAACTGGCATAATTACACGCATGCGATAAACACCTGAAAACTCCTCTATATCTAAAATGCTGTATTGCCCGTATTTACTAGCTTCATCTATCATATTTGGCTTTAAGCCTTGTAAATTTCCGTATATTAGCTCTCCTCTGCTATCTAGTAAAGCATATGTTTTATCTACATTTTTATTTAAATCAACAACTTGCTCTTTAAGTAGTTCTGTCGTGCTTTCTTTATATGCAACTACAAGTAGTCTGGTTAGTTTTCTGTTATCATCTAGCAACCTATCCATAAACTTTTTGCCAAGTTCTATACCAGCATTAATTCCATCATCTATCTTTTTAGCTTCAAACCATGCATCTAATGATGTTGAAACAAATTTATACGATACAGTGTAAACTACAGCCCCCGGTATAATTCCGACTAAACTAAAAAATATAGCTAACTTTACCATTAGCTTTATACCAAATATACCTTGTTTATATCTTCTATAAGTTCCTAATATTAAAATTGAAACGCATATTCCCAATCCAATTAATAAACATACATTTGTTACGTACAATGCATAAACTTCACTATTGTTTTCATTACTTGATGATGCAAATCTAATTAATACATATAAAGATATTAATGTAAAAATACATGTGGTAGTTGTAATAAATAGCATAAACCACGGTACTAATTTACTAGAATTCTTAGTATGTTGTAGTTTTTCTCTAAAGCTTATCCTCTTTTTATTTTTATTAAAAAACATAGTTTGCTCTTTTATACTTTATTTTATTTAATTAGATAATTCATTAACATTTTAATAATTCAACTCAAGCAAAAGTTTATTTAGATATATCAGTCATAATAATTTTAGATATATAGAAATATTTTTAAGTATAACAACTATAGCAGTAAATATGCAATTAGCTTCAAGCCATCAATATCTATATCTCATATTTGGTTTATGCCTAGCTATACTCATTAAAATTCCAATACACATACCTAAGGTTGCAAATGCTGTTCCACCATAACTCATAAATGGTAAAGGCACACCAACTACAGGTAAAATACCGCTTACCATACCAACATTCACAAAAACATATGTAAAAAACATTAAACTAATTGCACCTGCAATTAATTTACTAAATAAGATATTTGCATTTGATGCTATAAATAAACTGCGAAATATTAATAGTGTATAAATAAACATTAAGATAATATTACCTATTAATCCAAATTCTTCTGAATAAACTGCAAATATAAAATCTGTATGCTTTTCAGGGATAAATTCTAGCCTAGATTGAGTACCATTTAACCAACCTTTACCAACAACACCCCCTGAACCAATTGCAATCATTGATTGTAAAATATGAAATCCTTTACCTAAAGGGTCAGAACTTGGGTCTAGTAATGTACATATTCTATGTTTTTGATAATCATGTAGCAAAGGTTGCCAACTTTGCTCTGGTAAACATAAAGTATGCTCAAAACTTACAATAAGAGAAATTCCTGTAATTCCTATTATTAATAATGGTATTATAATTTTCCATGAGAAACCTGCTAAAAATATCACATAAAAACCAGCAGCCAATACAAGCACTGCTGTTCCCAAATCTGGCTGTTTTGCAATTAACACAAATGGTATCGCAACTATTATCAATCCGACGATATAATCCAACGTATTTATGCTTTGTTCTCTTTTATGGTAATACCAAGCCAACATTAATGGCACTGCGATTTTTAAAATTTCAGATGGCTGTATAACTGTAATACCAATATTTAACCATCGTTGAGCACCTTTTTTTACTAAACCAAATAACATTACGCCAACTAACAAACTTATTCCAACTGTATAAATAGGAATAGCAAACTGCATAATCACATTTGGAGGAATTTGAGCAATTAACCATATGATAAATATAGCCAATCCAACATTTCTAAAATGTTGCCACATATCAACAGGACTGCCAATACTTGCGGAATATATCGTAAAAGTACTCACAACAAATAAGCTTAATATGATTAAAATTAAAGGAATATCAAATCCTCCAAATAAAAGATTGAATGTTTCTTTAAAAATATTATGCCTATTATTCATAACACCGATTAATTATTACATATGTTATGTATTATACATTCTTGGAGTTTAATTTTATAGATAAATTAAATATATTGATTATTAAGAATATATTTGCGAGAATATGCCTACAAATTGTTTTTATAGGAGACATTAACAATGTTAACATTAGCAGATGCAAGACGTATCATTAATGCAGCAGAGCAAAAAGCTCAAGAAATTAATCAACCAATGAATATAGCTGTAGTAGATTGCGGTGGCAATTTAATTTCTCACGTTAGAATGGACGGAGCATGGATTGGAAGCATTGATATATCAATTAAAAAAGCATTTACATCTCGTGCATTTGATATTTCAACCAAAGATTTGGCGGAACACAGCCAATCTGGCAATCAATTTTTTGGTATACATGCATCAAATGACGGTAAAATTATGATTTTTGCAGGTGGAATACCAATTAAAAAAGATGGCAAAGTAATTGGTGCAATTGGTGTAAGTGGCGGTTCTGGAGAACAAGACCACGCTGTTGCTCTTGCAGGTAGTTTAGTTGCATAAATTAATATAATTTTAATTATGATGTTGCTAATATAAATAATATATTAGCTTATCATTATCTTTTTTTAACAGGATATTATTATGGAATGCAAAGTAAAATGGCTAGGTAGCGATGGAATGACATTCATCGCTAAAACTGGTACAGGACATATTGTTGCGATGGACGGCTCTCCAGATGCAGGTGGTAACAATTTAGCACCAAGACCTATGGAATTACTATTAGCAGGAACAGGTGGTTGTAGTTCATTTGATGTGGTACTAATTCTCAAAAAAGCTAGGCAAAATGTTTTTGGTTGTGAGGTTGATATACAGGCTGAAAGAGCTGAAACAGACCCAAAAATTTTTACAAAAATAAAATTTCATTTTGTGGTAAGTGGAAAATCTTTAGATAAAAATAAAGTTGAACAAGCTGTAAAATTATCACATGACAAATACTGTTCTGCGAGCATTATGCTTGGAAAAACGGCTGAAATGAGTTATTCATTTGAAATTATTGAAGTATAAATAAGTTTAATAATAATTATTTATACAACATTTTGAATAAAATAAACCAATTCAAAAATAATTGTATTAGAATAATCTATCAATATTACCAAACTAGGTCTACTATGATTATCAATAAAAGTCAATTATCATTTATTTTGGGATTGCCCACATAAGTTTATGATATAATAAATGTTTTATTAAGATGAAGATAATATGTAAAAGATGTGGAGATGATAAAAGTGTAAGATATGGATACTCTAAGAGAAAGAATGGAGAA
>JBJOQB010000140.1:0-15716 GCA_046050125.1 Pseudomonadota bacterium | reverse complement strand
CTTCCTCTATTATCTCGGTTGCCATCTCTTCCTGCAAAACCACCGCCTTCTTTGTTAAATGCTGGTCTTGCTGGTCTGTCGCCAAAGCTTCTTCCTTCTGAGCTTCTGCCACCTTCTCTATTTCCAAAACTTGGTCTAGAGTCGCTTCTTCCTCTATTATCTCGGTTGCCATCTCTTCCTGCAAAACCACCACCTTCTTTGTTAAATGCTGGTCTTGCTGGTCTGTCGCCGAAGCTTCTTCCTTCTGAGCTTCTGCCACCTTCTCTATTCCCAAAACTTGGTCTAGAATCGCTTCTTCCTCTATTATCTCGGTTGCCGTCTCTTCCTGCAAACCCGCCATCACGGCTAGGTCTTGCTGGTCTGTTACCATCGCTTCTAGAACCTGCTCTGAAGCCACCACTAGCACCAGCTAATTTTTTATTATCGTATTCACTACGAGAACTATCTTGATCTTGATTTTTCATTTTACTCTTTAATTTAGGTATATAGACCAATAAAAAGGATTGGTCATTTAAAAACTTATTTTAAAAATAAGTGTCTTTATATCAGTTTAATATTTATCTGCATCAAAAAATAATAAACTGTAGGAATCTATATTAATAAATATAGCTTAGAAGTATATTTAAATAATTAGAATTATAGAACTTTTATGCTTATTTGATTGAGCATAAATTATGCTATTTATAAATAGTCGCATATATTAACACAATTTGTGATTTATCGCATTAAAAATATAATGATATTATACTTCAAGTTCTTCTTGCTGTAGAGGTGGTAGTTGCCCTAAGCTTAGTAAACCAAGGTCATTTAAAAATTGTGGCGTAGTTCCGTATAGATTAGGTCTACCTGCAACTTCCCTTTGCCCGATAATTTCAATCCAGCCACGCTCTTCCAGTATTTTTATGCTATTAGTATTAATAGTTACGCCACGTATGGATTCAATATCACCTCTAGTAACAGGTTGTTTATAGGCAATAATTGATAAAATCTCCATTGTAGCACGTGAATACTTAGTTGGTTTTTCTTGATTTAATTGTTGAATATAACGACTTAATATAGGCTTAGTTTGAAAACGCCAACCGCTGTAGGTTTCAATTAGCTCCAAGCATTTAGCTTGCCATTCTTTTTGAATATGCAGAATAACTTGCTTAACTTCTATGCTATTTACATCATAGTATTCTTTTAAAATATTAGTTAAAGAAACCACTGTTATACCTTCGGTTGAACTCAAAATTATACCCTCAATAATATTGACATATTGGTATAATCTTTCTGGTAATATGCGATTTTGAAAATCAGGCATATTTTCTATATTTGGTAGCTCTTTTTGCTTGCTTTCACTATTATCAATATTTTCAGATTTCTTTTTCATGCAATTTTTTTAAATTATTATTCTGGCTTAGAATTACTATTTTTCCAACCTTCTTGGATTTTCTTCATTTGCTCTATCCAATCTGATGAAGCTTTCATCACAACATTTTGCATATCAAAATTGCTATTTTGTTGCATCATAGCATTAAACTGCTGAAAAAAATTATTCATATTTGAGTTTTCTGATACGTCTTTACACATATTCAAATACTGAATGCTATTTTGAACCATAGTTATATTCATTTGTAGCCATTGCTCAATTTGCTTAAGCGATTTTATTTGCTCTTGAATATCTTTAGGACTTTTTGCATATTCTTGCATTAAGTTTAACCATGCTTGATAATCCATGAAAAACTCCTTATTTATTTTTGTCTTTATCTTCTTCTATCCAATCTATTACAAAACTATATAAATCATCATATATCAATGTATTTGGTGGTAAATTGCCTTGCTCAAGAGTTTTTTTCCCTTTTCCTGTAAGTACAAGTACAGGAATGCATTCAGCAGTAACAGCAGCCTGTAAATCACGCAATGAATCGCCAACCATGGGAACATGCTTTAGATTCGTATTAAATCTATCAGCTATTTCAAGTAACATGCCTGCTTTTGGTTTTCTACACGTGCAATTCTCACTGTGAGTATGCGGACAAAAGAAAATTGCATCAATAGAACCAACAGCACTTGCTAATTCCTGATTCATTTTAGCATGCATAGCATTTAATGTATCCATATCAAACAAACCTCGATTTATGCCTGATTGATTTGTCGCAACAACTACCCTGTAACCAGCTTGATTAAGAATGGCAATCGCTTCAAGGCTTCTAGGTATAGCTATCCATTCATCAGGAGATTTTATGAATAAATCGCTATCCAGATTTATTACTCCATCTCTATCTAAAATAACTAGTTTCATATTGAATAATTTAATGCTGTGTTTTTGATATTATAGTATATATATCGCTTAATATACATAACTGTACATAGTTTGAATTTAAAATTATAACTTAATCAAAAAAAATTTGAATAATGAAAAGTATATGAATAATTAAAAAATATTATTTTATTAATAATTACCCATATAAAATATTAATTGAATTAATTAAAATTATCTACTATTGTGCAGGAAATGCTTGAATTACTTGACCAGCATTATCTGCGGGTGCATGGCAATTATCTGCCAATCTACGACCTGATTTAGTATTCATTAACATGCTTTTACTTGGCATAGTTACTAAATCAAAACCTTTATCTTGATTCGTAAATCTGTTTGCACCTGTATCTGTATCTACTCTGGTTAAAATTACTTTGCTACCTGCAAAATTAACTGTAACATTGTTATCAGAGTCAACTTTACCTAATAATGTAAATTTTTGATTATCTTCACATTTATATTCTATAGTACCTAGTTTTTCTTCTACAACATTAGTTGCACTATCTTTTTTAGAACTATTTTTTGATTTTTTTGATTTATAAGATTTTTTTTGATAGGTTTTTGCTTTTTTAGCTTTAGTATTACTAGCTGCTAAAACAGTATTCGTAGAGAATACAGATAAAGAAATTAATAAACCCATTAGCAATTTCATTTGCATTTTATATCCCTTAAAAAACATAGCATGTCTAAAATAAAAAACATTACATTATTTTAGCCATATTTACAGATAGCGTAATTATACTGATTTTTTTTAAGCTAAGCTATAAGTATTATTAATTATTATCATCTAGTTTTGATTCTGACTTTAATTCAGCATCTAACTGGCACTTAATTTCTTCTTTAATTTTTGTTCAGCATCTAACTGGCACTTAATTTCTTCTTTAATTTTTGGATTGAGTTTAACTGTTGTATCAATTTGATTTTGTTTAGCTAATTTTGAAAATGCTTTTTTAATAAAATCAATCTGTGATTTAAATTTTCGGCATGCTTTACAGATTAATATATGGAATATTAATAAAAATCTTTCACTAAAAGAAATTTTAGCATCTAAAGATTTTAAATATATTTTTGTGGCTTGTTTACAGCTTAGCATATAGGCTAGCCTCCTAATTTATTAGTCATTATGTATAGCTGAATTAATTACTCCATTTTACTTCGATACATTGCCTTAAATTCATTCTTGCACGATAAAGTAGTACCCATAAATTAGACGCTGAAATGTTTAGTTCCTTACAAATATTTTCACTATCCTCATCATCAATTTCTTTCATAATAAAAACGCTTGCTAATTTAGAGTTTAATCTCTCTAAACACTGTTCTAAAATTGTTAAAAAAGAGCGTTGTTGAATAATATTAGATGGTTCAGCCCATTTTTGTGGTGCTTCTAACCAATGCCCATCTTGAGAAAACATTTCATCATCATACTTGTTTTGTTCAGCTAAATAATCATGCTTATCATCTAAACAAACTAATTCTTTAGAATATTGAGAACGAAAATAATCAATAATTTTACGTTTTAAGATTGAGATTAGCCATGTTTTTAAGCTAGATTGATTTAAAAAACTATCTCTAGATTTCCATGCTGAAATAATAGTTTCTTGGACTAAATCTTCAGATAGTTCTTTATTTTGTAGGCGAAATAGTGCAAATCTGTACAATTCATCACTATGAGACATGAGTTCATCAGCGTTCATATTTTAAAATTAAATTTAGAATGTTAAATATTAATTTATTTTTAAAACTGCTAATCATAGCAATTTCAAAAATATCAAACTTTCTGTAGTATATGTATATATATCAATTCTAAGCTTGTTTTATAATATATTTATTAGCTTTATATTATGCTTTATGCTTTGAATCTTTAAGTAAAGTAATACGATTAAAAATAATCGCTTCATCGTTACTTGCTATATCCTTTACAAAATAGCCATGGCGTTCAAATTGGACTTGCATTTCATTTGCAATACTATTCGATGTATCGCTATTTTCAAGATATGCTTTAACTACATTTTTGGAGTTTGAGTTAATTAATTCTAAAAAGTTCTTTCCGCTTGCATCTGGTTGTGGGTCAGTAAATAAATGTTCATATAAATTTACTTGTATTGCTAGTGAATTTTTTGCATCAACCCAATGAATATTACCCTTAACTTTGTAGTTATTTGAGCCTTCAGTGCCTGATTTACTATCAGCAAAGTAGTTTACGTGTACTGCAATTACATTGTTTTCACTATCCACATCATAACCTGTACATTCAACTACAAAGCCGTAACGCAGGCGTACTTTATTGGCAACAAAAAGACGATAAAAACCTTTGCTTGGCTCTAACATAAAATCATCTTGCTCTATCCATAATTCTTTACTTAAAGTAAAGTTACGCTTTCCTTGTTCGGCATTATGTGGATTAACTGTTGCATTACACCATTCAACATGGTCATCTGCCATATTATCAATAATTAATTTTAATGGCTTTAGCACTGTAGTTAATCTTGGTACAATTGGGTCTAAATCATCTCTTAATGCTTGTTCTAATGTTGCATAATCTATCCAACTATCTGCTTTTGCTACGCCAATTCTTTCACAGAATAAACGTATACTTGCAGGGCTGTAACCTCGGCGACGAATCCCTGCTAATGTAGCTAAACGTGGGTCGTCCCAACCATCTACCACATTATTTTGAATTAATTGTAAAATTTTTCTTTTACTAGTTAAAGCATAATGCAAGTTAAGGCGTGCAAATTCGTATTGTTTTGGTAAAATTTGTGGTAAAACGCCTGCTTCTTTTAGATGTTCTAAAATCCAGTTATATAATGGTCTGTGGTCTTCAAATTCTAATGTACAAATCGAATGCGTAATATTTTCAAGTGCATCAGATATACAATGGGTATAATCATACATCGGATAAATGCACCATTTATCGCCACTACGGTGATGATGTGCATATTTTATACGATATATAATTGGGTCTCGCATATTGATATTTGGACTTTCCATATCAATTTTTGCTCTTAACACATGAGTACCTTCAGTATATTTACCTGCTTTCATGCCTTGAAAAATTTGTAGATTTTCCTCTGCTTTACGGTTACGATATGGCGAATCAATTCCACCATGTTGTAATGTACCACGATTAAATTTAATCTGTTCGCTTGTTTGGCTATCTACATATGCTAAGCCTTTTTTTATTAATACTTCAGCAAATTCATATAAAGTATCAAAGTAATCACTAGCATAATAAAGATTTTCAGTGTTGTTTTTATCCCAAAACCCGAGCCATTCAACCGCATTTTGAATATCATCAACAAATTCTTGGCTTTCTTTTTCTGGGTTTGTATCATCAAATCTTAAATGACACCTACCTTTATATCTTTGAGCTAAGCCAAAATTTAAAAAAATACTTTTTGCATGTCCAATATGTAGATATCCATTTGGTTCAGGTGGAAATCTGGTAATAATTTCAGGTAACGGCTGATTTTGTTTATTTAAACGGTTTTTATGTGTACCATTTGATAAATCGTTTTCAACAATTGAAGTAATAAAATTTTGTGGATTATTTTCTATAGTATTATTATCAGACATATTCTCTTTATGCTTTCTTTTTAAATTATTAAGCCTTAGATTTAAAAGGCTTAGCCATATATTCTTATTGTTCCTCTAAGATTATATACTGTGTAATATATTAGTTGCAATTTAAATATATCATTTACACACTGCCCTAACCCACAATTTCCAACCACATTTTTTCTAATCTTTTAATTGAAATTGGGTAAGCTGTTTTTAGAGATTGTGCAAACAACGTAATTCTTAGCTCTTGCCATGCATATGGTAACTGTAAAAAGCGGATATACCTTTCTCCAAGTATTTTAGTTAATCCTTGTTTATGCCATGTGCTGAGTTGTTGTTGCCATTTTGATTGTATTTGGCTTAAGTCTTTACTGGCTTGTGCATCATTTGCATTTGATTTTAATTTTTCAATTCTAAACTCTATGCCTTGAAGGTAAGTTGTAAAACGTTTTAATTGCTCATAACTATGTTTAGTTAAGAAATCTTTTGAAATTAACCATGATAATTGCTGTTGCATATCTTTTACTGCATATGCGTAAGTAGAATTGTTTGCAATACCAGCAAGCTTTTTACTAATGTTGACAAATTGCTTGAGTAAATCCATAGCCATGTTTTTAATTTCTTGTACAATTAAACCAAACCTTTGTTTGCCTTGTTCTAAAAATTGTTGAAACTGTTCTGCATTTTGTGGTAAAAATTCATCATTCATACCTAAAATATGCAAATTATTAATATTACCAAATTTAGATAATTGAGGCATAAATGAAATACACAAGGCACTGTCTATAATTTGCTCATACAATTCATTCGCATTTCCCAAACTTAAATAATTAACACCTAACTGTGGCTGATTACTAAAATCTTTGGTTATTTTTTTGATATGCTCTTTAATTTGTAGTGCAAATAATCTCTTTATGCCTTTTATATGCTCGCTTTGTGCTTGCTCTTGCGTATCAAATACTTTGATATAACATGATTGTTTGTTTTCATGTTCAACCAAGGCAGGGTAACCAATTATTTTAAGTTGTCCTTTTTGTGTTTCAATAGTTTTTGCTAATGTGCCAAAATTCCAAGTTGTTATATTTTCTTTATTTAAATTAATATTTTGATTATTTTTATTAGTATCTTTTATTTCTACTATATTTTGTGTTTCAATATTTTTTAAAGTTATATTATTATTTTCACTGTCATTTTTATCAATTTTATTAGCTACAGCTGATAATAATGGAGATAAATCAACATTCTGCCTTTGAATAATTTTACTAAATACTTGCTTAGATTTTTCTCCCCACACTGATTTAAGCATTGCAATATCTTTGCCTGCATCTAAGTACTGCCCATATTCATCTACAATTTTGATATTTAAATGCAAATGTTGTTGAATTTGTTGTGGTTTAAAATCATTGATATTAATATTTGCGTTAGTATGTGTATTTATATCTTGTATCAACATTGATAATAAATGACCTTGAGCAAATTCATTTCTATCTAAAAAAACTTGAGCATAGTTTGGAACAGGAACACAGGCTTTTCTCTGCTTTTGCGGTAGAGTTTTTATTAATGCAATAATTTTCTCTTTTATCATACCTTTTACTAACCAATCACAACGATTTACATCTAACTGATTTAAGTAAATTAGTGGAATATGTAGCGTAATGCCATCAAGTGCATGCCCAACTTCAAAACGATAGCTTAATTTACATGGCATATTACCAATATTTATACTTTTAGGGAATAAATCATTTGGATTATCAATACTAACTTGAGTGATAGTATCTTGATTTAAATAAAGTGTTTTATAATTGTTATGACTATGATGATTTTGATTTTCTTGTTTTAGCCACTGATTAAAACTATATTCACTATATATATAATTAGGAATATTTTGAGCATAAAACGCCTCTATAACATCATCATCAACTAAAATATCTTGCCTACGGCTTTTATCTTCAAGCTTTTGCATGTCTTGAATTAATTGCAAATTGTGGCTTAAAAACTTATGCTTAGTATTCATTTCGCCGTATACTAAAGCATGACGAATAAACAACTCTCTTGCTTTTTCTAGCTTGCTTACATTTTCTGGATTTTCAATAAATTTATTTATATCAATATTTCTAGGAATATAATTAACTTGGCGATTAGTATAAATTGCTAAACCATAAAGGCTAGCATTTTCAGTTGCCATAACTTGTCCATTATCTTTATGCCAAGCAATGCTAGTGATGTTTTTCTTGAATAAGTGGCTGGAAGTTTCCTCTATCCATTTCACATCGATTTTTGCAATAGTACGTGCATAAATTTTATTTGTTTCGACAATTTCACTTGCAACAAGCCAATTTGGCTTTTTTTTATCTAAATTATTTGCAGGGTGTAATAAGAATTTTAAGCCATAAACTCCTATGTATACTTGTTTTTCGGCTTGATAATTACCAATATTAGTAATTAATCCCGTTAGAATTGCTTTATGTAATTTATCAAATGATGCTGGATTTTCAGTATTATTAATCTTCCATTCTTTTTGTTGGCAAATAATCAAAAGTTGGGCATGAATTTCACGCCATTCCCTCAATCTTAAAAATGATATGAAATTATCATTACACCATTGTTTAACTTGATTCCAGCTTTTACGCTCATGAATAATTTTTTCTGCTTCATTCCAAACGAGTATTTTTTCATTAAATCCAGAATTAACATCTTTAAATTTAGCATGAGCCATTTTTGCCAAATTTTGCTGTTGTATATCACTTGGGAAATCTTTTACATCTTGTATACCAAGGCTAGAAGCAATCACAAGCATTTCACGTAAACAGTTATAATGATTACTTGCAATTAACATACGCCCAATTCTTACATCTACAGGCAACCTTGCTAATGTTTTACCAATATGGCTTAATTTATTATTATGACCTTGATTAATTGCCCCTAATTCTAATAAAATTTGCTTACCGTCATGAACGGCTTTTGTACTAGGTTTTTGAATAAAATCAAAAGCATCAATATCACCAAAATTCATTGCCATCATTTTTAAAATTACATTTGCTAATGAGCAACGCAAAATTTCAGGGGCAGTGTAAGCTGGGCGATTATTAAAACTAAGCTCACTAAACAAACGAATGCATACGCCTTCGCTAGTTCTACCACAACGCCCACTCCTTTGATTTGCACTGGCTTGGCTAATTTCTTCTATATTAAGTTGGTCAATTTTTTGGCGATAAGAATAACGCTTGATACGAGCAAACCCAGTATCAATTACATACTTTATACGTGGTACAGTTAAAGATGTTTCGGCAACGTTTGTAGCTAAAATAATTCTTATCTGTTGTCCTGTAGGTTTAAATACAAGCTCTTGTTGAGCAATTGATAATCGAGAATAAAGCGGTAAAATAATTTTTTGCTGACTAATATGCAAACTTTTTTGATGCTCCAGTAAAGCATTAGATAATTCTTTAATCTCTCGCTCGCCAGCTAAAAATATCAAAACATCGCCATTAGCATAACTTTGTAAATCATCAATACATTCAATTACAGTTTTATGTAAAATTTCATCAGCTTTATTATTTTTTTGTTTATTATCTTTATCGTCCTTATTATCTTCTAAACTTAATTCTAAAGGGCGGTATAATATTTTAACAGGATATGTTTTACCCTCAACTTCAATGATTGGTGCATCATTAAAATGCTTTGAAAAAACTTGCGTATCAATAGTAGCAGAGGTAATAATTACTTTTAAATCAGGGCGTTTAGGCAGAATTTTTTTAATATATCCAAGTAAAAAATCAATATTTAAACTACGTTCATGAGCCTCATCAATAATGATTGTATCGTACTTATTTAAATATCTATCTTGATTAATTTCAGCTAGCAAAATTCCATCAGTCATGACTTTTATGTAAGTTTCTTTTGATGTTGTATCTTGAAAGCGAATTTGATGACTAATTGCATTTGATACGCTAATTTCTTGGACCAAACGCTTTGCAATTGATGTTGCTGCTACTCGACGAGGTTGTGTATGTGCAATTAATCCTTGAGTGCCTCTGCCTAATTCTAAACATACCTTTGGTAACTGTGTAGTTTTACCTGAACCTGTTGCACCGCTAATTATTACTACTTGATGTTTTTGAATAATTGCACGTATTTCATCAATTCTTGCTGAAACAGGTAATTCATCTGGATATTGAATTGTTGTATCAAATGCTTGGCAGAATGGTAATTTTGCAACTTTTTGTGAAGTATTATTATATTTATGTTTATGATTGCTGATATTACTGTTATTATTTAGATGATTGGATTTAGGTTTAGAATTATGCATTTGTGGCATAGAATAGTATTACTAATATTTAAACTGTGTAAATGAATTATAACATATGCAACCCATTATCATAAATTCTCTTATATATAAACTAAAATGCATACAATAAATATCCTTGGCGGAACATTCAGCCCACCTCATTTAGCTCATACACAAATGATTGAGAGAATAAATAATATATGTAACCCTGACATAAATTACATTATTCCTGCATTAGCTTGGCAAAAAGTTGGTGTTTTAGACGCTAACCATCGATTAGAAATGTGCAATATTGCATTTAATAATCTACAAAATACTAAAATATCTAACTTTGAAATTGAAAAAAATAAACCCAGTTTTACCATTGAAACTCTAGCACAATTTAGACAAAACTATCCAAATAGTAAAATATATTTTACCTTAGGATTTGACCAACTGATTAATTTACATACGTGGCATAAATGGCAAGAATTAACACAATATGCTAATTTATACATTTTACAACGCAATTCAAATAATATAAATAATCTAAATTTTAATAAATTTGAATATAAAGATAATCTTTTAAATGCAATTAACCAAGAAATACTTGCATGGATAAAGCCTAAATTAAAAACTATAAATGAATTATCTACATCAAATAATCTAAGCGGAGATGTAATACTTGACGATTGGCAACCGCTTAATATATCATCTACAAAAGTACGAGAACTAATTAAACAAAGCGATTGGCAGAGTTTGGAACAATATTTAGATAAAGACGTAATTAAATATATTATTAAATATAATTTGTATGTTTAATTCTATTTAAATAATTATTCTACATCAATTCAGATTTAGCTTTAAATCAGCAACATTTTTGGAATCAATATGAGTATAACAATAGAAACACAAGAGCTATCAAAAATTATTATAAATGCTTTAGAAGATGTAAAAGCAAAAGAAATTACTGTGATTGACACTCAAAATATGACTAAAATGTTTGACCAAGTAATCATTGCATCAGGTACATCAAACACGCAAACAAAAGCATTAGCACATAGAGTATCTCAGCATGTAAAACAATCAGGGGGAACTGTTCAATCAATCGAAGGATTAGATACAGGAGAATGGGTTTTAGTAGATTGTATCGACATTGTTGTACATATTATGCTTCCACCAATTCGTGCTTACTACAATATTGAAGGCGTTTGGGCAAAAAATAAAAGCTAAATTTATGGCTT
This sequence comes from Pseudomonadota bacterium, assembly GCA_046050125.1. Lineage (GTDB taxonomy): Bacteria > Pseudomonadota > Gammaproteobacteria > Burkholderiales > Burkholderiaceae > JAHFQJ01. Next base: position 4,342 of record JBJOQB010000140.1, on the reverse strand, counting down.
AACTATATACTAAGTATTTATCCTAGGATAGCGTAAATACCTATAATTTATTTAGATAATAATAATATAATTTTATTAAGCACTCGATTTATATAGAATCAAAACCTTAAAATTATTATATTATTATGATGCAAATACCAAGCAATATTTTTATAGCTAAAATTCATGGTTATCGTAATACTGTAGAATTTTGGTCTAGCCTTAATATCCATCAATTAGCTAATTTAGCCGATAAAACATATATCAATTATGCAGATAAACAAGCTTTAATGGGATATGTTAAAGATAATGTTTTATCAGGGGCATCTGAATTAGCATTGTTTTCAGATAATCATCTTTTTTCTGAACATAATCTAGCTAGCTTTCCTGATTTAGTCTCAAGTGTAATGCCATTACTAAAAAAACAAAGCGATTGTGAATATGTCAGGGGATTATGTTATTGCTCACACTAAATATTAGCTTGAGTAAAAATTCTGCGAGTGTTAAATAAAGATAGATAAAATCTGATTTAATGTCATTCCTGTGTAGACGGGAATCTAGAAACATAAACCATGGATTCCTAGCTGTGTGAGAATGACACTTATTTTTAATCAAAATATTATAATTTATTCCAATTCTGTTTTTCTTTTGTACTAGCTTCACGAATTCTCATGCCCTGCATTTCTCCGCCTTGACCAAGTTTACCATCTGTAACTTTTAATGCACCGCCTGCTAATGAGCTAATTGCATACCCTGTTTCAGGCATACCAGATTTATCAAAAAAGCTAGTCGAGTCATGAGCAACAATACCAAATCCACTTTGACCTGTATGTGGGTTAGTATAAAAAACTTTCTTACCTGCTAAATTTGATAATTGACTTAAATTATTTAGTCTTTTGGTAGACTCAATATTAGATTTACTTTTACTGCGATGAAGGCTTAAATGCCCAGTTATCTTAGACATCATGCCTGAAAGTGATAATTTATGCATAAATATATTAAATACAAATATTAATAATTATATTGTATTAAACATTAATGCTTTTTCAAAGAAAATTATAAAAAAAATTAAATATAGATAAATATTTAAGACATATCAACCTAGAACAAAATTACGCTAAATTTAAAATTCAAAATTATGTTATAAAATAAAAAATCTATGCTTTATTACTATTTTGATTAAAATAAACTAATAAAAACATAGATTTGAAATATAGCAAAAAATACTATGTATTTTACTAACTTCTTACTGATTTACAAGCTGATGGTAACGCTTCAGCTGATATATCGCCTCTACATTCCCAAGAAGTTCCAGCACCTGTAGCACTAGCAACAGGAGTGTGGAATACAATAGATTTGCTTTCTAATTTTGCATTTACATTTGCACTTTTAAATTTTGCTGTTAATGTAAATCTATCTGTACCATCTATATTAGCTGTACCAACTGTAACTGCATCTAAATATTTAGTACTAGAAGCCACACTACCTGTATCTGTAGTAATAATAGGATAAATTTCATGTAATTCAGCTTGTGTTGGATAACGTCCATTTGTTGATACAAATTCAGCTATAACAACTTTTGAGCCGCCTAAAATATTAACTGCTTCCGTAGCTTGAGACCTTGCAACATAGTTATTATATTGAGGTAATGCAATAATTGCTAAAATACCAACAATACCAATTACTATCATTAACTCAATTAATGTAAAACCTTTCCTAGCAATTTTTGCTGCAAAGTTTTTTGCATTAGCTTTTTTACTCATATTTCTCCTTTTATACATATACTTTTTATTTATCTGAAAAACAACATAGCCTTTATCACATATTAAACTCTTGTTTTTTATGCACAGACAAAATATAAGTTAAATATTAGTATATGTCAATAAAATAGATATAAATTCTTAAAAAAATTTATCTTTCTTTCAAAAAGCTTTCAATAATATATTTATGCATTACAATAAATGTAAAATATTTAAACATAAAACACAATAATAATTAAATATTTCACATTTTCACACAATAAAACTAAATATATAATTATTGTGAATTACTGTATACACTTACTTTGAATGGCTCTACTCCTATTCGTCTAAACGTATCAATAAAGAATTCATTTTCAGTTCTATTATCAATATAAGTTAATACTATTTTTTGTATAACTGAAGGCATTTGTTCTGATTTAAAGCTAGGACCAATTATTTTACCAATTGTAGCATTATTTCCTTGCGAACCGCCCAAGCTTACCTGATACCATTCTTCGCCATCTTTATCTACTCCTAAAACGCCAATATTACCAATATGATGATGACCACATGAATTTATACAACCAGATATATTTAAGCTTAAATCGCCAATATCATGTACATAATCTAAATCATCAAAAACAGCTTGTATACTTGTTGCAATAGGTATTGATTTTGCATTAGCTAAAGAACAAAAATCTCCACCTGGGCATGCAATAATATCAGTAATTAAACCAATATTTGATGTCGCTAAATTAAATGGTTTTAATTTTTCCCATAACTCAAATAATCTTTCTTGCTCTACATCTGCTAAAACTAAATTTTGCTCGTGGGTTACACGTATTTGCCCAAATGAGTACTCATCTGCAATATCAGCAATTGCATACATTTGCTCAGAATTTGCATCTCCAGGGGGAATGTTGCCGTAAGGCTTTAAAGATAATAAAACGCTAGCATATCCTTTTTGTTTATGCGGTTTTACATTATATTTAACCCAACGTTTAAACTGCTGATTTTGCTCTAAATTGTGATTATATTTGCTAAGATTTTCTTCATAATTATCTACAGATTTATAATTATCACGAATAAAGTAGCTTGTTACTCGGTCAAGTTCTTGTTGTGGAATAATGCTATTTATGCCATTAAATGTATATGGGCTATCCAATAATTCTTGCCATTCTTTATCAACTTGTTTTGCAAATTCTTCTGCACCTAATGATTTAACTAATATTTTAATACGAGCTTTGTATATATTATCTCTACGCCCATATAAATTATAAACTCTTAAAATAGCCTCAATATAGGTTGCCATATGTTGCCATGGGAGATTTTTTTTGATTACATGCCCAATAATTGGAGTTCTACCTAAACCACCTCCAACTAAAACATCAAGTACAGGTTTACCTTCATCATCTTTTTTTACATATAAACCAATATCATGTACTGATGTTGCAGCTCTGTCCTCTGCACTTGCACTTATGGCAATTTTAAATTTTCGTGGAAGGTAAGCAAATTCAGGGTGAAATGTACTCCATTGTCGTAAAATTTCTGCAAATGGGCGTGGGTCGATATACTCATCTTGTGCAACACCTGCAAATTCATCACTGGTAATATTACGTACACAGTTACCTGATGTTTGTATTGCATGCATTTCTACTTTTGCAAGATGAGCAAGAATTTCTGGAGTATCTTCTAATTTTAGCCAATTGTATTGAATGTTTTGTCTTGTAGTGAAATGCCCGTAATCCTTATCATATTTTTTCGCAATTAGGGCTAAAGTACGCATTTGCTCACTATTTAACAAACCATATGGAATTGCAACTCTAAGCATATAAGCATGTTTTTGCATATATAAACCATTTTGCAAACGTAATGGTCTGAATTCATCTTCAGTTAATTCATTATTTAGCCTACGTTTAACTTGGTCAGCGTACTGTGCAACTCTTTCATCAACAATTTTTTGGTCAGCATTATTATATTTATACATATTTAAGATACTAAGGGCATGATTTACAATTATATATTATAAAAATATTCATGTATTTAGCATTTTGAAATATGTATTATTAATAGCTATTGTTTGATTTTATATATTTATATTTGCTAGTTATAAAGCATATATTTATATTATTAGATATTATTTAGATGGATTAGTTACATTCAATGTATCTGTAGTATGCCCTGTTTCTCCATTGCATGATAAAGAATGGTAGCTACAAGTAACTTGCCCATCAGCACTACATCTACTTAATGAGTTATAATCACAACTTGAGCCGTAAGAACCCGTGCGTGAATGTCTGTAAGTAGCACCATCACATCTGTAAGTATTTGAACTCACTAATGTTTGTATTGCACTGGTAATAAATAAAGTCTCAAATATATTTATCTTATAAATCTATTAAATCTGTCTTTTGAGATTATTTAAAATAATTTAAATCTTCTTAAAAGATAGATTATCTAAAATTGAATATCATTATTTATCCAAATCATATTTACGCCTATTTACATCATATTTAAAAGTATTGATTATATAATCGCTTTATATATGTTATCTTATTAGTATTATTTTAACTGTGAATAATAGCAGATTATGAATTTAAACATTTCATCTGATAAAGTAG